>JAYWBH010000075.1:0-2520 GCA_043781815.1 Bryobacterales bacterium
GCTAAGAGCCGAGGCACATCTTCTGCCCGATCTTCGCCGTCTCCATCCATCACCAACACCGCATCGGCAGTTAAGGATTCGTGAATGTGAAACAAGCCCACGGCAATTGCCCGCTGATGGCCCATATTACGCCGTAAATGTAAGATTTCAACCGCGTCGAAGGATTGGCCGGGGTCGACATTCCATTGTTCCGGTAGTGGCACGGTTGACCCGTCATCCACCAGGCACACTTGCGCTTTCCAATTGGTTCCAGCTAAACAGGAGCTGATTTGCGGCAACAGCAGGCGCGCGGAAGCCCAATCGTTAAAGATGGGAATCAAAATAGCTACCGAATTGGTACCAGATCGAACCACGCACTCCTCCACAACCATCTATCGGTAAGGTTTCAGCTTTGCATTAGCGCGGGAACAAGTGGCAATGTGGTGGAGTCTATTCTGGCAAGGAGAGACAACACAATGTTTGAAACTGCGATTTTAGATGACCGCACAACCAAGAGCCGCACCTGGACCATGGCAGCCGCAGGCATGCAGTTGGTGGTAGTTGGGTGCATAGTACTGATTCCCTTGCTTGCGCCATCCACCATGCAACTGATCGTCAAGCAGGCAACCATCACGTTTCAGCCAAATCCATTGCCAGCAGCACCAGTTCCCCAGCAGCGGTCAGCTTCCGGCTTTTCGGCATCGCTTTCCAAGTTTACTGTCATCACCGAAGTAGTTACCCGTGTATTGCAGGCTCCCCGGGGACCTATCCATCCTGTTGCAACATTCATTGATCCCGCACCGTTTTCAGTTGGGCAGACGGGACCTTCCGGGAACCAATTCGTGCCCGGCGCTTTGCAAACTGTGGGAGGGTTGGATATCAGCACGCCTCCACCTCCAGCCACTCCCCCGCAACAGATCGCAAAACCGGTCCAATCAGGCCCCATCACCATTGGCGGTAAAGTGCTTGAAGCAAGAATGATCAAACGAGTGATGCCAATCTACCCGATTCTTGCGAAGCAGGCCAGGATTTCAGGCTCAGTTCGATTGGAAGGCATCATCGCCAAAGATGGCAGGATTCAGCATTTACGAGTGATCAGCGGACATGCCTTGCTGATTCCCGCCGCGTTGGCTGCGGTGCGCCAATGGGTCTATTCACCAACCCAGCTCAACGGCCAGTCGGTGGAAGTCATCGCTCCCATTGATGTCAACTTTGTGTTGAATAATTGATTCCACGCCGAAGTCAGGAAGCTTCGCCAACCGCAGCAGGTGCTTTGAAAGAATCGCCTGCTGCGTTGTTTCGATTCACCACAGCCGCCGATAATCGTTTGCCGATTCGCAGGAGTGGCGTTTCTATAAAGTAGTAGCTGACCACTGCCGCACCTAACGCCAAAACCACGTTCACCGGAAAATGCTGCCACCAATAGGGGCTATGGCTGGTCTCAGTAAAAAATAACATTTGCCACAAATAGAGGCTGTAGGACAACCGCCCAATCCACTGAATTGGACTCCATTCCAGAATTCGACTCAGCATCCAATGGGGATGGGTGAGTGTTCCAACAATGAGCAACGGAATCAACATCGGCATCCACAACCGAGTCATTGGCGAATAGAACGTCAGACACAAAAAGTAGCCGACCAGGATGGCAGTCCAAACCAGCGGGGTGATCTTGTTCTTCATTTTTTCGTAGGATTCGTGGAGCAGAAACGCCGCTACACAACCCCAAAACAGCGTATCCAACCGATAATCTGTTCGATATTGTGGAAATCCATAGGCTGCAAATCCGGCAAAATACTGGTCCACCACAATCCGCCACAGAGCGCAGACTACGCTCATCCACATGGCCACTTCCCGACCATACTTCACTGTAACCAACACCAGAATGGGTGGCCATAAAAGATAAAAGTGCTCCTCTACGGCAAGCGACCACAGATGCCTGGTGTAAGGGCCTTCGTACGCTGCGCTTAGGTAATTCCGGAAGAAAAGTACACTGCTCAGCAATTCTAAACGATTTCGATAGAGAGAGAAGAGAAAGACGAAGGCGACGTAGCAGTAGCAGGGAATCAGAACTCGAAAGCAGCGCCGAATGTAAAACGCTTTTAAGTTGATGCCACCAGTTCGCTTATGTTCTTCAAGAAGCAGCTTTGTAATCAGCAGCCCACTCAGTGCGAAGAATACGTCCACACCAAGCGCCCCAAATTGAGTCATCGCCACAATTTTGGGATTGTCGCTCCAAATACTCATCGCCGCATGACAAAACGTAACCAGCAGAATAGCCAATGCGCGCCAGCCATCCAGGGTAGGAATATTGCGCTTTGGATTTGTGGTCATAGAATGGGGCCTGGACGTCCCATCGTCGTTTTGAGGGTAATTCTTTAGGAATTCGAATTGTTTGAAAAGTCCGCATGCTGGCGCATGGCGGCTTGGCACAGTTTTCCAGTCACCGGTGCGTGTCAACAACTTTGAGACATCTGGCAAGAGAGTTTACAGAGTTTCTTTTTCGGTGTTTTCCTTGTCTGGAATTGGCTTATTAATCCAAAC
>JAYWBH010000076.1:0-2518 GCA_043781815.1 Bryobacterales bacterium
CGGCGAAGATCGTTGAAGCGGTTGGGCTTAGAAAGATAGCGCAAGTCCAGCCGCTGTGCCACACCCTTGGTGTCCAAAATCCGCGACTGGTAGGGGATGGGTTTTTCTTCTTTTGCCATGTTAATAGCGCAGTGAAACCACCGCGTGAACCAAAGTCAACACTAAAAATGCCATCGACAACGGCACATGAAGATACAGCCAGCCATGCAGTAAATGATGCAGGCGGACTTGTACACCCAACTGGCGGCGCTCTTCGCAAATGGATTCCAGATCGTTCAGCACTGAGTGCGACGCCACCGGCAGGATGGTCCGCAGGAAGTTGAAATAGGCCTGCAAGGTTTGTTCAGTCTGAAACAATTTTCCAGACAGTGGTTGCGGCTTAGCGAACAGGAAGGGGCGGATTTCCTGTAAGTAGTGCGACCGAAGAATTGCTGCCGCCTCCGGCCCCGTATCAATTTGACGGGTGTTCTTGCGCTGTTCCACAAACACGGCGATTTTTTCCGCTGCCCCTGCTTTTTGCGATGGGTCGAAATATTGTTTGACGCCACCAGCACGCTGAAACTCGGCGTCGGCTACTTCCAAACCCAGATCAGCGGTAATAAATTCCGTCCGCTCATCGGCTTCCTTGCGCAATTCGATGATGTTGTGGGGAATCTGGGCAAATATAGTTTCGCGTCGAACCAGTTCCATCATGCGCGTGGGAATGTAGTTCTGCAAGGCAACCCCCACAATGCCGCTGACAGTGATGGTGGCGAAAATCCACATGAGCAGGCTGGCCAAGCCCCGTCCCCAATGAAAGCCCGAGTGAAACAGGATCAGTAGAAAACTGAGCATTCCCAACCAGACGTGGGCGCGCAGCCAAAGGCTAACCCGTCCAATGGGGGATGCGGGATATTTTTTACGCAGGCTCAACAGACATTCAAATACGATGACCCCGGTTCCGGCAAATCCAAACACCAAACCCATGGCGGAACCGCCGCGAGGTCCGTTGGCCGACAGTACCGCATAGGCAAGATAGGCCGCTGTGGATGCCAGGGCGATGGCTGTGGTGGCGTACACCCATTGCAACTGATCGCGTCCGATGATCATAGAATTTGCCCCGACTGAAACTCCAACATGATTTCTCCAAATTCGATTACGTCCCCGGAACGCAGCTCGATTTCAGTGACGACATTGCCATTGACCAGGGTGCCGTTGGTGGAACTGTTGTCCGTAAGAATGAACCGCTTGTTCTCCATCACAATGCGGCACTGATTGCGGGACATTTGCGTATCATCAGCAAAGCGGTAATCGTTTTCCGCACCGCGCCCAAATGTAGTGGCTGGAATGCGCAACTGCAGCGTGGAACCGGGTCGTGGACCTTCCAACATCTTCAACTGCGGGAGCAAGGGCAGCAGATCACTGGCATTGGAGTAGATGCGAGTTTCCATGTTGCTGGAATAATCTACATTCGCGGACGCTGCATCGTGATGCGGCAGGTTCGGGACAGCCAATTGCAGACCAGCCAATTCCTTGGCAAAGAAAGATTTCGGTTCCACGCGAATGGCTGCGTCGTGAGGGCAGGCCCGGACGCAGTTTGGCTCGTCATATTCTGTGCAAAGGTCGCAAACAACGGCCTTCGGTTTGGCTTCGGCGTGCTGACCTTTTTCGCCGTTGATCATCAACTCCACAACATTGATGTTGCCGTAAGGACAATCAATGGCACAGTTGCCACAGCCGATGCACCAATCCTCAATCACGATATCGAGCGATTCCTTACGCCTTATGGACCCCACCGGGCAGCGCGTCATACACAACGGATCCATGCAAGCACGGCAACTGGTGGGAGCCAGATACTTATCGAAACGCAGACCATCGCGAATCAAACGGGTAACGTCGTCGGTATGTGTCGATAAACATGCTTTGACGCATTCATCACAGCGGGTGCACTTGGTGAGATCAATCAGCAGCAGGTTCTGACCCTGCATCAATTCCTGTTTTAGAAAGTCATTGAGCGAGACTGTTTGCACCCGATTCAACAACTGCATGTCCATCTGGCGGCGGGCCCGGGCCACTTCTGTAATGGACGCATTCACTTCAGGAAACTCGCTCAGCATCAGGGCGAAGTCTTCCGCTTTGATCTTCACCAACTGAACAAAATCCATTGATGTGCAGGTGGCAGTGCGCTTCCCAGTCAGGAAAGGATCTTCCAGAATTTCAAAAGTAGTGTTGCCCACCACAAAGCTTTCCCCAGCAGGCAGCAGGAAACTATCGGCGGGCTTCATGCGAAATAGAATGGGATTCTTGCCCGATGGCAGCCGCGTAACTCGAACTTGGGTTCCTTCAGCGGCCATTTGAAAATGATCGCGGGAAATATAATCGTCCCAGTTCGCGGCCAGTCCCCGATCCCCTTCAGGAGCGCGACCACAAACCAGCGGTTCAGCGGAAAGTGCCCCTTCGGCGATTTGGCCGGGTTGATTCCCCTTGGCCCGAACTCGGAAGGCTGGTGGCAGCAATCCCATTTCACCGAAATAGGAGC
>JAYWBH010000077.1:0-2513 GCA_043781815.1 Bryobacterales bacterium
CGTAAAAGTAAATAATGGCGGATCAGCCTACCGCTACGCAAAACCTGATCTCCCATATCCATCACAGGGAAGTGGAATCGGCTCGTATTGCCCGCATTCTACATGATCAGGTGGGTCAGGTTTTGAGTGCCGTAGGCCTTCAGCTAGCAGTTCTTCGAATGGATTTTGTTGAAACAATTCCTGAATTAGGCCCACGCACTTCAGAGATTCAGGATATGCTTGAGCAGGCCATGTCTCAGGTACGCGAAGTTAGCTACGAATTAAATCCGAATATTGTGGAGCGCACAGGCATCGCCTATGCCCTGGATAGGTTGGCGGGAAGATATCGGCAATCTATGTCGGCAACCTTGCGCTTAAATATTCACTCAGGAATTCAGTTGAAGCTACCGCTGGCCAATGCATTTTATAAAGTGGCCGACCTGGCGTTGGATAACGTCACACGCCATTCCCAGGCAACACAAGTTGAAGTGCTATTAAAGAGCACCAATCAAGGAGCGGTTTTGGAAATTAAAGACAACGGGAAAGGGTTTGATACCGAACTGCCGTCTTCAGGCTTAGGCATTCAACTGATGCGCAATTATGCTGAGCAATCTCGTGGTACTTTTGTTCTACAAACCGGATTGGGAAAGGGTACAATAGTGAAAGTTTGGAGCACAGAAAATTGTTGACTCCACAAAATGGAATCGGGAAAAATACTATGACTTATGATCTTCTACTGGTAGATGATCACAAAATTATGAGGGATGGAATAAAAGCTATCCTCAAATTCACCGACGAGTTTAGAGTAGTTGGCGAAGCGGAAACTGGTACGGATGCAGTTCAAATGTGCAGGAAATCGAATCCCCACATTGTGCTGATGGACATCGGATTGCCAGGACTCAACGGGATTGAAGCAACCACCGAAATCCTGCGTCATTGCCCCGACGTAAAAATTATCGTCCTATCAATGTACGATGATGAACACTCTGTAGTCGGCGCAATTCGCGGCGGAGCTCGGGCATTCGTATTGAAGCGCGCCTCCGATAGTGATCTTCTTGACGCGTTGCGTACGGTGGCCAAAGGTGGCTCCTACTTAAGCCCTCAAGTTTCCGATCGTCTACTGACGCGCATTCAGCGCGGCGACTTAGAAAACAAGCCACTACCTGGTGTACTGGAAGGTCTTTCTCCACGTGAATTGCAAGTTCTACGTCTGGTTGCCGAAGGCAAAACCAGCAAAGAAATCGCTGTGCTATTGGATTTAGGACTGCAAACAGTTCGTAGCTATCGCAAGACCATGATGAAGAAGCTCAACGTGAATAACGTTGCAGGCTTAACTCAACTGGCCCTTGCCGCTGGCGTTACAAGATTCGGACAACCAGAAATTCTGCCCGTCGTCTAACGCCAATTTAATCCCATTAGGGTCGACTGGATCTATGCGAGCCTACGTTTTTAATTCGGGGACGTGTTCCCCATTCACTAATTAAAATTAGTGAATGGGGAACACGTCCCCGAATTTAAAGTTGCCCCACAAACTCAAGTAGGAATGCTTGACGCGTCCATCCCTACCTGAGTCCTTCTAAATCAACTTACCGCTGGGTCACCGCCCCGATGGCCAAGCCACCTTTGGCGCTTTGGACCGCCACCGAGGTGAATGGCCCTGGTACAAAGAACTGACCGGTGAACTTACCCCCGCCAACAGGAACCAGCGACCCCAACTGCACTCCGGTGATGGCATTGAACACCAGCATGTAGGCGGCACTGGCATCGGAAGTGGTTGCCTCCATCCTAAACTGCGATTTACTCACCACGTATTCTGTCTTGGTGATAGTCACAGTATCAGTACCTTTTAACACATTGACAATGCCAGTCGTGGTTGTTCCCTGGTAGCTTCCTGTGATCGTAATTGGTGAATCCACATTCACATGCAATGCGCTGAGCAAAAACGTTCCAGTTGTAGCCCCAGGAAGCACCGAGACACTGGCTTCAACCGTAGCAACGGCAGTGTTCGAGCTCGATAGGGTAACTACTACAACACTATCGGGTGCAGGGCTGCCCAGAGTCACCGTTCCAAAAGCACGATTTCCGCCGAAGAATCCGAAAAGGCTGGCGGGCGCTATGGTTATAGAAGAGACCGAAACGGGCGGCACCACTGTGATTAGGGCGCTTTGCGTCACCGAACCCAGTGTGGCGGAGATGTTCAAAGGCGTAGCGGCAGCAACCGCCCTGGTCGCCACCGTAAAGGTAGCGGAGGTCGCCCCGGCTGGAATTGTAACCGACGTGTTCGGCAAAATTGCAGCGGGATTATCACTTGCCAGCGCAATCACGAAGCCACCCGCAGGTGCGGGCCCACCCAATTTAACCGTACCATTGACGGTCGAAGGTCCACCCACTACATAATTGGAATCCAACGTAAGCAGGCCAAGCAAAGGAGGATTGCCCATAGAATTGCGAGCGATGTACACAGCGGTTCCATCCACCATGGCGACGTCCGGGGATCCGTTGCGGTCGAAATCACCTACAGCGAACCATTTGCC
>JAYWBH010000078.1:0-7750 GCA_043781815.1 Bryobacterales bacterium
GTAGTGAGTGCGCGTGACGCAAAGGCTAGCCGCACCTTGGAGGGCGGAACGAGTGGATTGGTTCAGTTTTCCGATCAGGGACTCAAGTTTCAGGCTCATAGCAGTTTAGGGTGGGAGAGATTCTTCCACCTAAGAGGGATCGGCCAATTCACCTTAGGACTTTAGTAAGTTGTTTTAGGCAAGCTCAAATGGTTTTTATTAACATAGGTGATGGTTTATGTTGATATTTGATTGCAAGCGAATGCCTAAGTAACAGTTGGAGCAACTATTAGGAACCTGCAAGCGTTACCTACTCAGATAATCTCCTTAGTCCAATTGAGATGATAGAATTAAAATCGTCAATGCAACAGGCAACTAATTGAGCAAATAACATCATTGGAGTTCTTTCGTTCACTCTACGAATAGTAAGGAAAAACACCACACTAACAGTGATACAATTCTAAAACCCACTGAAGGAGTGACTAAGTAAATGCCTTGTGAAGGTAAGAAAGATGCATTTGATGCCTTGATATAGCCCAACAACAAATGGCCGGAGCAGGCGTGCCCCAAGGCGACGCGAAGGTCACTGAACTTAACGCACAGAAGAACGACTTAAATCAAAAGAAGTCTGCTGTCTTGCAGGACTTGGATCGGAACATAGCTCAACTCAATTCTGCAGAGAAGAAGACGGTCGAAGACCTGGTAAGTACAAAATAGAATTCGGTGCTGACATTCATATTGTGATCAACATTTAGAACGGTGTGTACGTGGAGGACAAGGCAATGATTCCATTGATAAAAACCATGACGGCTGGAGGCTTTGGCGGAATTTTGTTCTGGTTAATTTCAGCCTATAGCGGAACAAAAGTACTTGGCGAATGGCCAATATGGGGGCAACTCTTTGGATTGGCAATATTGGGTTCAGGTGCCGCCCTCATTGGAGTCTATATGCTGACCCAATCTGATCTTGATCACCCTAGGACCTTTGTCTTTGCAATGCTCTGTGGGATGACGTTCAATCCAATCTATAACAGCGGAATGACTTTAGTCGGCAATCTTGCCGTTAAGGAACGAACGGGTGATCTCAAGGACGGAACAAAAAAACTCCAAAGTTCGATTGAATCAAAAAGTAATGTTGCGGCGGAAGTTGATTTAAGTGCGCCAAAAATCATCGGTGCCGTCAAATCGTTATCCCAAGTCAAAGATCCAGATCAGAAGCAAGAACTCCTAGATAATTCTAAGGCTGCGGTAAAGGCAGTTGAGGGAGCTTCACAACTAGCTCCCGGAGCGACAGTTGAAGCGCTGAAAAATATTGGCAAAGGAGCGTTGGAATCCAATCAGGGGCAAGTAGCCACTGAAGCTATCAATTCTTTGAAAAGTATAGCGACGCAAAATACAGATAAAAAAATAAATGCGGCTGTGGATGACTCACTTCAAGAACTCTCAAGAATTGCTTTGAAAGAGGGGTTCAAGAGCCAATCGGCATTTGCAGATGTGGCTCGTCAAGTAACGCTTAATAAATAACCAGATCATGCGGTTGTATCAATGAAAATAAAACACTGGTTGTAAAAACTTAAGAGAAAACCCGGTCGCGAAAACCTAGTCAGCCTGATATTACACCTTGTCGCGCCGCCAATACTGAGGCAGTGCGTCTTGGTCCCCTTTTCGGCTTTTCCTACATCCTTCCTTGGAAGACCAAGGGTGAACTAGGTGTGCCGGTGCACTCGACCTTTTGTACTCTTCAGGTTCATCCAACATGGCTGCACGCACCACTCCACTCGGTGCAATTTCTTCTTTCTCCGCCGCCACCGAGCAAGAGAAATAATGGTTCTGCCATAGGTGCCCGGTCCGCCGCCGTCCAGCATTCAGGTACTGCGCATACCTCCCTTTTATCCTACGCAATAGTCCCGCAAGGGAATCTTCCCGTTCCGCACCGCCACCCAATGCACCTTGATTGGTTATCAAACACCAACCCAATACAAATACTCTCATAGCATGATCGAACAATATAGGCAACAATAGACATTGATGTTTGACATAAAACACTATAGGATAAATATGGCAGCAATGTTTAGATGAGTCTCCGCCGCTGGGGCGATCAGTCACCTCATTATCAACGGCCTGGACACAATCAAGAAGGAGGACACGAATGGCGATTGACTTGGTATCCCTTGGAAAGCGTCTCAAGAAGGCACGTGAGGATCGAGGGTTCACGCAGGAAGCGGCGGCTTCTGAACTGGGAATCCCGCGCACGGCGGTTGTACAGTTGGAGGCCGGAAATCGTTCGATCTCAACTCTCGAACTTTCCCAATTTGCGGACCTATATTCCCGACCGATTGCAGAATTCTTTTCCGACGGCCCTCTCACCGAAAACATGGAAGAGGATCCGATTCTTGCTATTCATCGTGTAACTGACACCTTCAAAGGCGAGCCCGCCGTTCAGCAAGAAGTCTTGCGGTGTGTCGAGATATGCAGGGAGGCGGCAGATCTGGAACGGTTGCTCGGAAAGAAGCCTCGAAGTGGTCCACCAATCTACAACCTAGATGAGGCTCGAACTTCGATGGAGGCGGTTCGTCAAGGCTCAAAAGTCGCAGCCGAAGAGAGAAAGCGTTTAGACCTCGGGGATGCTCCGATTCATGCTTTGCCTGATTTGCTCTCAAACCAAGGGATCTGGGTTGCCAGTGTTGATCTCCCCAACGACATGTCTGGGCTCTTCCTCAGGCATCCTTCAATCGGGATGGTAATCCTGGTCAACCACGATCATCGCCGTCCCCGAAAACGGTTCTCCTACGCTCACGAATATGCTCACTCGTTGATGGATCGAAATAGAACGGCCATTGTCAGCACGAAAGAGAACTCGAAAGACCGCACGGAAACGCGCGCCAATGCTTTTGCGGCGGCCTTCCTTATGCCCGAAGCTGGCGTCCGAACTTATCTAGGCACCCTTGAAAAAGGACTACCGAGCCGTCAATCACAGCTCGTCTATGACCTTGCAGATAACGGTGGCGTGGAAGCGTTCGGCAGGTCCATTCCGGGATCGCAGAAAATTGGGTATCAGGATGTAGCCTCTCTAGCCCGCTACTTTGGTGTCAGCTACCAAGCCGCCGCATTCCGCTTGCAGGCACTTGATTTCGTCAATCAATCCGAACGCCAGGCACTTATCGAACAGGAGGATCTTGGCAACAGCTACCTGAGGCTGTTGCAGTATCGGCAGGCAATCGACAGCCCAAGTGAACAGGCAGCGGATGAAGGCGACCAAAACCAAGAGCTAAAAAGTCAGGTCGTATATCTTGCAATCGAGGCGTTTCGGCGGGAGGAGATATCAAAGGGAAAGCTGCTTGACCTCAGCAAGAAGCTGGACATTTCAGGCAAGGAGCTTGTATCTCTTGCACAAAGCGCTCTCTAGCTCACTATTGATTGGAATCCGCTGGTGAACAATAGGCGGCGCACGTGCGCTTTAATAGACACTTCAGTTCTCATAAACTTCCTGGCCATTGATCAGGCAGGCCTTCTATTGCTTCATCCGCACTATCAATTCGTACTTACCGGCCACGTTCGTTATGAAGTTACTAAATTCTACCCAGAGCAATATGATCGCCTGGAGGCAATCCTTTCGAGCGGTGAAATTGAACAGATCCGCGTAGACGGTCCTGAAGAGCTGGAGATATTTGTAGCGCTGACGGCACTTAGCCGTTTTGGCGTCGGTGAATGCGCCGCAATCGCAGCCGCTGTCCACCGGCGTTGCGCGATTGCAATCGATGATCGAGCCGCTTCAAATCACATTCGCAAAGTGTTTCCGTCTGTCTTCATCGAGACGACTCAAAGTCTGATCATCGGGCTCATCGACGCCGATCTTCTCAGCGTAAACATCGCAGACGAGTTCAAAGAGCGTTGGGAAAAGCAACACCGCTTCCGACTTCCATTTGCGAGCTTCAAAGACATTCTCAATCGGCAATAATTCCTCCAAGCGCAAAATCGCGTGGCAGAACCTTATTGAGGCTGGCCGCCTTTCATTCTCGAATACGATCAGCCCTGCCATCTAAAAACAAAATCAAGCTCATCGCGCACCTGCCGAACTAGTGCATCGTCCAGGAGTCTGGGATACATTCCATACATAAGGAATTTTTGGGACGATGCACCATGGTCGTTCCCGTCCTTACACGTCAAACGGTATAGAGTAAAGGTTATGACCATACGCTTATCCATCGCCACGATTCTGCTGGCGCTCGGCGGACTTTGCGTGCGGGCTGGCGTTCCTTGTCCATCGGGTGGCCAGGTCACCGAATTCCTACTGGAAGTGGAACCTGCTGAAGGTGGCGAAAAGTTGCCCATCACCCTGGTACACCGCATTCCCAAGGGTGCCAAGCTGCATTACCACCCTGGGCTGGACCAGAAATCGAAAGGGGAAGTGGCCCTTCTGGTTGTGCCTCCCGGGCAAACGGAACTGATCGTCCTTGAAGGCAAACCCGATAATCGTCATGCTGTTTGGACCCTCCCCGTGCAAGCGGAACTGATCGGCTTGGTCTATGGGGCCAGAGGATTTGATGAGGCGAAGGTAAAATCTTTTGTCTCAAAGCAACCAGAGTTGCTTTCTCAACTGGCCGGATATGCTGAAAAGACGACGCTCACAGAACGGCTGCTGGAAGATGTCAGAGAAGGTCCGGGAACCTTTGCCGCTACCTTGCAAGGTCTGGCTGGGAGGCAGGGCAATGCCGCCTGGAATAAATCAGCTCCCATGGATCAACAAACGGCCGCGTTGTTCATGACCCTCAACCCCACGCTGGGCTCCTTTGACCCTTTAACAGCCACCACCGAAAGTAAAATTCGGCAATCCACTTCACTCGCCGCATCCATTGGATCCATGTTCTTCGGTTCCACATTCGGCCTCGGTGCCGGTGGTGCCAATCTGGTTCTAAACCTTCGCAGCATGGCATTCCCCGATACGGAATTCCGCTCCGCCTTCGCCCAAATGGATAAGCTGAAAGGCTACACATTGTGCGGTAAAAAAGATTCCCAAAAGCAGCACACCAAGCTAGCCTACTTGTGGATGAGCCGCGTGGACAATGAAGAAGCTCCGGCCATCAGCCTTACCCAACCATCGCATCACTTGTTGATGAAGGAAATTGCTATTCCCATTGCCGGTGACCCCATTGCTCCCAATCAGATTCGTGGTGTGCGGCAATGGTGGCTGGCTTCCGACGCTGGAACCAGGATTCCCGTAACCGTTTCTCCCGGTGTCGACGGCAAAGACATTCGCCTCAAAATCCCCCATGCGAAAGTGCCTCCAGGGAATTACCGCCTGGGTGGCAACTTCGATTGGCAGACGCTAAAAGTTCCTGGGGAAGTGGTGCTGCACGCCGTTCCATCACTAAAGAATGCCCACTTGAGTTCATCCAGCGCCATGCGTCTGGTTGCGGGCAAAGGTACTGTTCCAGTAGAAATGGAAGGTGCCGATTTCCGATTTGTGGAACGCATCCGTATGCGCAATGGTGTTGACCCCCTTGCCCCGCCCATTGATTTAGCATTTCAACAAAAGCAAGGTAAGTTGAATGTGACCCTGGATACACAATCACTCATGGCCGGTAAGTATGCTTTGGATTTGACACAACCCGGTGGAGTAATTGCCCAAGTGCCCTTTGCCGTACTTACACCCGGACCGAAGCCCAGCATTGGGGCTCCCCGATTTTCGCCTAGCGGTCCACTTGCGTTAGAGCTGCACGATGGGGAAATCGCCATGCAACGGCCGTTCAGTCTGGTGCTGCCGGTGAAAGGGGTGGGCAGCGATTCCAGCTTGGAACTGCGTTGCGATTCAGCTCCAGAAAAAGTGGTGAAGCCCGGTGAGATGAAAACTCCCGGGTTACGCTTCAGCATGTTATCGGACAATGAATGGTTTGTGACTGCCGACCCAAAGACATTGGGAGTAACTGGTTGTAAGTTACAGGCAGCAGTGATTGACGGTAATTCCGGGCGATCTATTCCAACCGAGCTTGGCATGCTAGTAAGTCTGCCTGAAGTAGATAAGTTTGAACTTTCTGAAGAGAAAACAGATACAGCATTGTTTGTGGGAACACTGTGGGGAACGGAACTGGAACGGATTGAACGCACGGGTTGGGATCAGAATTCCGGCATTGCTGTACAGCAACTGCCCGCCCCCGATGCCAACGGCAAGCAATCTCTTAAAGTGGCCCTGCCCTGGCCTGCACCATCACCCCATGCCCCGCTGTACGTTTGGCTGCGAGGCGAATCTGCACCCCGAAGGACCAGCGCCCGCTTATGACCACCGCCACCATACCCATCACCACAGGTGCCGAATACATTGAAAGTCTGCGTGGCCGTAATCTGCGCGTTTTCTTTCTGGGGGAACGCGTGGCAGAACCCGTGGATCATCCGGTAATTCGCCCGTCTATCAATGCCGTCGCGCGCACTTTCGACCTGGCTGTGGAGCATCCGGAACTGGCCTCAGCCTGGTCCAACCTGTCTGGCCGCCGCGTCAATCGCTTTCTGCATATCACCGAATCTGTTGCCGACGTTGTGGAGCAGAATCGCATGCAGCGGCGCTTAGGCCAACTCACCGGAACCTGTTTTCAACGGTGCGTGGGTATGGACGCGCTGAATGCGCTCTATTCCATGACGTACGAAATGGATGCCACGCACAACACCAACTACCACAAACGTTTCAAGGATTTCGTGGTGCGCATGCAGCAGGCGAACTTCGTAATTGGTGGGGCCATGACCGATCCAAAAGGTGATCGCAGCAAGGCCCCTGCCGATCAAACTGACCCCGACATGTTTGTGCGCATTGTGGAGCGTCGCCCCGATGGCGTAGTGATTCGTGGGGCGAAAATGCATCAAACAGGATGCCTCAACTCCCATTGGTTAGTGTTGATGCCCACCATGCGCCTGCGTCCTGCGGACAAGGATTATGCCGTGGTGGCTGCCATTCCGGTGGATCATCCCGGTTTGACTTTTATCTATGGGCGCCAATCCTGCGATACACGGGCCATGGAAGGCGGCAGCATTGACCAGGGGAACGCGCAGTTTTCCGGTCAGGAAGCAATGATTCTGATTGATGACGTATTTGTGCCCAACAATCTGCTGTTCATGGACGGGGAAACCAGCTTTGCAGCAATGTTGGTGGAACGATTTACAGCGTATCATCGGCGATCCTATGTGTGCAAAACAGGCTTGGGAGACGTCTTGATTGGTGCCGCCGCGCTATCTGCCGATTACAACGGTGTGGCCGCTGTTTCGCACGTGCGCGACAAGCTGGTGGAGATGGCCCATCTCAATGAAACCATTTATGGCGCCGGCATTGCGGCATCGCATGAATCTCACAAAACGGAAGCAGGCAATTTTCAGCCAGACGATTTGTTAGCCAATGTTTGCAAGCATAATGTGACGAGATTCCCTTATGAAATCGCCCGATTGGCGCAGGATCTGGCTGGTGGGCTGGTAGCGACATTGCCTTCGGAAAAGGATTTCGACAATCCCGAAACAGGCCCGTTGTTGCGCAAATATTTGAAGGGACGGGACGGGGTGCGGGTTGAGGATCGCGCGCGCGTCCTGCGGTTGATTGAAAACATGACGCTGGGGCGGAACGCTGTTGGTTATTTAACGGAATCGATGCACGGCGCAGGAAGTCCGCAAGCGCAGCGGATCCAAATTGCCCGGCAGATGAATTTAGAAGAGAAGAAAGAGTTGGCCAAAAAGCTGGCAGGTATCCCTGAATAATCAACGTTTGGGCATAGTCTTCACCCAATCGGCGATCTCCT
>JAYWBH010000079.1:0-2501 GCA_043781815.1 Bryobacterales bacterium
TCTCCGTCAACGCGGAGGGCGCTCGGGTCGATCCGAGTAGTTATCCAAAAACTGTGTGGGTCGCTAACATGGAATACTCGCATTACTTACTTGACTGGGAAGTTAAGTAAGTGAACCTGTAAATCAGGTAAAGCTGCTGGGCGGTAGCTTCAGCGAGTGAAGTTACTGCGACCCATCTGTTTGACTGCCTTGGAGTAAGTCAGATCGCGAGGTCGTAGTGTCAAAAATGACGCTCCCATCTTCTCGCAAATTATGTTTGAATCAGATCAATAAAAGTGGGTACGCCAGGAGAATTCATGTCCCTAGGGGACGGGCACGAGCCCCTGGCGTCCCTCGCAGAACAGGTCAAATTGCTCTGCACAACGCCTTCAAACCGTCTTCCAGGATTACAACTGACCCATCCGGTCAGAAATAAAGCCAGTCGAACAACCCTTTTAGACAGCGATTCAGGGGAGATGACGTTGCTGACAGTAACGTTGCACTTCCAGTTCCAAACTTTGCAATCAAGCGTTTTCCCCTGATCTTAACGCTAACTCTTGACGAATCTTCACTTTTGCGATTTCAACGCTCATCCCCACAGTTGCTTTCCCGGCAAAAATTTCAGAGACCCGGTAAAAAGTACCGAAGCAACTTATGCCAGACCAATCGGTCTTAGTTTACTAACACGCTTTAATAATCGACCCTCTTCCTGCTTCGCTGCCGTCCGTGCCAACAATCCCGCTGCATCATCCAAGTGCTCAATCATCCGTTGACGCGCCTGCGCCGCATCCCCTTTCCGAATTGCCGCTGTAATCCGACGGTGCAGCGTTAACGTATGTTCAGGATCAACCAAACTGGATGTCACCTCCATCAACTTATGCACCGAATGATGCACCACCGTAAACATCATGCTGCATACTCGATTGCCAGATATGCGGAATAACGTCTGGTGATACCGTAAGTCCGCTTCCACAAATCGCGCCGAATCCGCTTTATGCGCTTCCATCCGCGCATGCACCGCAGCCAGTTCCGCCACATCCGCTGCCGTGGCCCGCATCGCTGCCCGCGCCGCCAGTTCCGGTTCCACAATGCGTCTCGCTTCCATTAATTCATGGAACGAAATGCCGTCCAATAGGATCAGAAATTCCATTGGCTCATTCAGAATCGTCGGTGCCGCAGCATTCAAATAAGTGCCGTCTCCCACCCGTTGCGAAATCACCCCCATGATCTCCAAAACCTTCAACGCCTGCCGTAACGAAGATCGACTGACACCGAAACTTGATGCCAGTTCCCGTTCTGCCGGAAGCCGTCCGCCAGGAGTCAAGCCGCCACTGGAGATCAGATCTTTGAATGCTCCAACCAATCGCGCAGTGACGTCGTCTTTTAATAAAGGTGGCGTTGTTTTACCCATAGGACCGACCAAAGCATAGCACGAGTGTTTGTTTTTATCCAATGAATACACGAATCAGGCTTGACGTGCCTCCTCATTGGTAGTACCATTCCATCAGTCTAAATTTCAGGAGAATCGCCATGCCGCGTCGAAACCACTTCCTTGTTTGTGCTCTTTTATTTGCCGTCACACTTACTGCACAGATTCAAACCGGCCGCATTCAAGGAACGCTTTTCGATCCCAATCGAGCCGCCGTTCCCAATGCCAGCATCACCGTAACCAACCGCGACACCAAAGTCACCCGCAAGGTCAATACCAACGAGTCCGGTGCCTACGTAGTTCCTGCTATGGAACCTGGAGTCTACGATATCAGTGCTACTTTCACTGGTTTTAAGACCACCGTACGAGCCGGTGTGGAAATGCAGGTGGGTAAGGATTTGCTGTTGGATATGGAACTGGTGTTGGGTGAAACCACCACCGTGGTTGAAGTGAATTCAACAATCCCATTACTCAATTCTGAATCCGGTTCTGTAAGTCACGTTATGTCCAATAACCAGATTGTGGACCTCCCCTTGAACGGTCGAGGCTTCAGTGAACTGGCCCGACTTACTCCCGGCGTCGTGTTACTTCCAGGCACCGGCAACGTCACTCGCATTCGTCCCGAATTCGTCAATGGCACAACCATCAGCGGCGTCCGCGGACGTCAGGTATCTTATTACTTGGATGGTGCCGATACCAGTGAACAGCACCAGGGCGGCAGTTGGATTCAAACATCCATTGACGGCTTGCAGGAATTTAGCGTGCAACAAAATGCCTACTCCGCCGAACATAGTCGCTCAGGCAGCTTCTTCAACGCCACTACCAAGTCCGGCACAAACAATGTTCGTGGAACTCTGTATGAGTTTCTACGAAACGAAAAGCTGGATTCCCGTAACTTCTTCGGTGCAACTCGCGACTTACTCAAGCGCAACCAGTTCGGTGCCTCTATCGGTGCCCCCGTGTGGATCCCCAAACTATATGATGGACGCAATCGCACTTTTTTCTTCTTCAATTATGAAGGCACACGGGAACGGCAAGGCAATGTTGTAAGTCGCACTAGTCCCACCGCCGCCATGCTCACCGGCGATTTCAG
>JAYWBH010000080.1:0-2501 GCA_043781815.1 Bryobacterales bacterium
AACGTCCAATAGCGTTTGTCGGAGAGCATGTCTTTGATAGAAGTCTGGCGGGCATGCGGGGAAATTGGCGGCGCAGGAACCCGGTAAGACGTCAGCCACCAAATGGGAATCCAAAGAAAGCCCAGTGATCCGGCTATTAAAAACGCAGTACGCCAATCGAAATGGGCGGCCAGCAACGGTGCGGCCATGCCTCCCAAACTGATGCCGGTTTGCGATAGTGAGTTGCCCAGCGCACGCTCAGCAGGAGCCAGATACATGGCAAATGCTTTGCCCGAACTAGGCACGCCACCAGCCTGGGCGATGCCCAACAGTGCGCGGCAAATCACCAGGCCAGTGAAACTGCCGGTGAATCCCGTAGCGATGGTGGCCAATGACCACAACCCCAGCGATACGGTGATGCCCCAGTTGAGTCCGACGCGGTCAATGAACAATCCCATTAACGGCGCGCTGAGCGCATAGATAATGGAAAATAGCGATAGCAGCCAACCGAAATCGGTATAGCTCAAGTGGAATTCCGCACGCAAGTCCGGCTGCACTGCTGCCAGCAATTGGCGATCCAGATAGTTCAGCATGGACGCGCAAACGAAGATTGCAATGGCAACCCAGCGGGTACGGTTCACTGCAGTTCCACTCGCACAATATCGCCCAATGTTTGCCGAGCTTTATTCGGCTTGTTGACGTAATCGACGGTGGCGTTGCGTATCGGTCGTTGGGTACCGCAACTCAAAGTGGTCGCACCCAGCAGCCCGATTTTGGACATATCTGGAGCGCCAAGCTGTATCAATTTGTTATCCGCGCCACGCATCACCACCCGCACAAAGCCTTTCAAGCAATCCACCCTTTCCAGCTTTCCAGTGATGTGCGCATCGGCCTGCGTGCCATCCCACCACTGTTCCAGTTTGCTGGTATCCATTGGTGCGAATCCCTTGTTGGCCTTGGCTTCCGCTTCACGAACCCTCGCTATGGCCTCATTTTTCAAACGTTCCAGTTCCAGACGTTTCTCTTCCTGTTCCTTGCGACGCGCAGCGGCTTCCAGCTCCAAACGCTGCTCCACGCTCATCCGACGACCGTCGCGGAGTTGTTGCCTGATCTCGGAATTCGGGGCTGCTTTTTCGGCGATCAGCCAAGCTCGGGCAGACTCTGGGAATTTTTCAGCATCTTGCAGCGCCTGGGCATATTTGCCCCAATATTGCCAATCGCGCGGAACCAGCTCAGTGTACTTCTTCATCAGAATCAGCTTGCGACCAGTGTCCGTCTCCAGTTCGGCAAGCCTCTTTGCGGGCTCACCCCATTTAGGATTTTTGCCGGCAGCATTGCGCAGCGATTCGTAAGTCCCCAATGCCGTTTGCGCTCGCGCCCCCTGACTTTTACCCAAAATCGCTTTGTCATTCGTTAACAAGCCCAACCCTTCCTGCGCTTCACTGGACTGTGGAAACTTTTCCAGAATCGCTTTGTAGCCAGGTTCCGTCGGTTCCAAATCAACCAGGGCAAGCTCGCCAACAGGTGGATTTAATTCCCTACCCAGGCCCGACCTTCGAACCTCAACCGCATGCCCACTCAGCTTGACAGTCCCTGTGATGGGAGCCGCCATGTAAGCATCCACTTCCTTTTCAAAGGCAGCGGGCGTCATCTCAAATGCGTTCCGCAGAGCCACATCCTGTTCCACACCTTTGCGCATGTTGGTGAGCATGACACGTAACTTGCCACTGTAGCGAGGATCAACAGCCAGTAAGTGCAGACGAGCCCAGGCGCGGGTTTGAAGCTTCTTTTCAGGTAACGCCCCAAGCGTAACCTTCACTCCATCCACTTCCAAAGTACTGAACAAAGTCAGGATCGCTTCTTCCACTTCAAGCGGCATGCCGCTGATTCCATCGTCCAGCAAAATGCGGCCATAGGATGGATAGAGCCTTGGTTCCACAGGCAAGCCAGAGGGAAGCACAGCCATGTAGGAATCCCGACGAAGTGCAAATAGTTGGGGCTTAGTAGAAGCTTGCTTGTCTTTGAGCAGAACCACTTTGATGGGCCAAACAGGATCAAGCGGTGCACCCAGCAATTGTCCTAACGTGTAGCGGTATTGATCCAATGCGTTCAATGTTTCCGACGCTTCCTTATCCATACCAACAGCCAGTACGGAAACAGGACCGGCATGATATTCCTTCCAGGTTTCTGCCGAAAGAAGTGGGGCCAGTAGAAATAGGAGGCGTCTGAAAATGAGAAGCTCCTTAAGAAAACTTCCAGATTTGTTCGATGGTCTTCGAAAGAATCCAGCTCTTATCTTCTTCGTTCAGGAACTTCATTTCATCACGAACCACTTGCAACGTTTGTGGGTAGCTTGCATGTGGCAGACAAACCGGCCAATCGGTGGCCCACATCAAACGCTTAGGGCCGAACGTATCGTACAGTCGTTTCACGTTGGCAAAGGTGTCGGCAAATGGATATTGCTGCTTGGAAAGCTGCCAGGTGTGAGAAATCTTCACAAACACTTTCGGATAGCGTTGCAG
>JAYWBH010000081.1:0-2495 GCA_043781815.1 Bryobacterales bacterium
GCGGGGCTCAATGCCGAGCAGTTTTTGGGATTTGAAAAATTGCAGGAAGATCTGAAACGCTACGGGGTCACCTGGTAACCGCTATTCGCGATTAATCAGGCTGGCCACATACCCGGCACCAAAGCCGTTGTCGATGTTCACCACGGTCACGTTTGAGGAACAACTGTTGAGCATGCCCAGCAGAGCGGCCAGGCCATGGAAGCTTGCCCCATAACCAATACTGGTGGGCACGGCGATCACCGGGACAGCCACCAAACCACCAACGACGCTAGGCAGCGCGCCTTCCATTCCCGCACAAACCACGCAGACCTTGGCTTGCATCAACCTCTCCCGATTCTGCATCAGCCGATGAATGCCCGCAACTCCCACGTCGTGAATCGCATCCACCTCGTTACCCATCACCTCTGCGGTGACGCGTGCTTCTTCAGCCACGGGAATGTCGCTGGTACCGGCGCAAACAACGGCAATCTTCCCGCGACCGCGCATGGTCCTATCTCGCCAGACGCGGATCGCACCACAGGCTGGAAAATATTCCGCCTCCGGTATGGCCGCAAGCACCGCTTCAGCCGCAGCAGCGTTCGCCCTGGTGATTAGAAGATTGCTGGAGCGATCCAAAAGCTTTTGACCGATGCCGATAATCTGTTCAGGAGTCTTTCCAAGTCCGAAGATCACTTCCGGCATACCTTGCCGTAGTGCCCTGTGATGATCCACTTTTGCAAAGCCCAGATCTTCAAATGGCATGTGCCGCAAACGTTCCAGGGCGGCGGCCACATCCACAGCGCCGTCCTTCACTTGTTCCAAAAGACTGCGTAAAGTTTGTTCGTCCATGTTAAACCGTCACCACTCCAACTGATCCCCAAGTTTCAACCCATGCTTTTCGGCCATGCCACCGGCCAATTCCAACACAAACGTAGACATGGCATTGCCGCCATATTGTGGACACTCACTGGCCTTACGACTGTCGTTGCAAGGCTGTGATTGAGGGGAAATTTCCACAATTCTGCGCTGCCTGTCTAACCACAAAATGTCCAACGGAATTCTTACTTGATAGGTCCAATAGGGCACTTTGGCCGAATTGGCGTGAATGAAAAGCATGCCGTTATTGGGGGGCAGGGAATCGCGAAACATCATGCCGCGCATCATCTCCAATTTCTCAGTCATGGTTTCACAACGGATCATCTGTCCATCGGGCAGCTTTACATCACGTTTTTTAAGATCCGCCATGGTGAATTGTTTTTCCGCAGTGCATGCGGCCAGCAACAAAATCAACAGAACTAGAACCCACAGTGGAACTTTGCTCATCGAATACAATAGTAACGCACAATGTTTTTTCGACGACTGCTGTTAACGCTCGAAATGATTAAGTTCGAGCACTCCGTTTTTGCTCTCCCATTCGCTCTTACTGGTGCCTTGCTGGCATGGCGGGAACTTGGCTTTCCGGCTGATCTGCTGCTCCCTAAATTACTGGGAATCGTCGTCGCAATGGTGGCTGCCCGCTCCGCTGGCATGACTTTTAACCGTATACTGGACGCCGATTTCGATGGCCTCAATCCTCGCACCAAAATGCGTCATCTTCCCGCAGGCATGCTTTCTCCAGCCTTCGCCTGGACGTTTCTCCTATTGGCATCCTTCATCTTTTTTCTAGCCGCAAGGCAGCTTGGTCAACTGTGCCTCTACCTTGCACCGGTGGCCCTGGGGATATTGTTTCTCTACAGCTTCACTAAACGATTCACATCATTCTCTCATCTGATTTTAGGGCTCTGTCTGGGCATCGCTCCAGCCGCCGCCTGGATTGCGGTCACCGGCTCGCTGGACCCTCGCATTCTTTGGCTGACGCTGGCAGTTACTTTTTGGACGGCCGGGTTCGACATTATTTATTCCTGTCAGGATTACGAATTCGATAGCTCTTCGCCCTTGTTCAGTCTGCCCAAACTTCTTGGAATTGCCGGAGCTTTGTTGGTGTCCCGCCTGCTTCATGTGGCTATGATTATTTTCCTGGGAATTCTGACCTTCAGTTTCCACCTTGGGTGGCTAGCTGGAATAGGAATTGCCGCTGTAGCATCGCTGCTAATTTACGAACAAAGTCTGGTCAAATCAGATGATCTCAGCCGCGTGGATGCGGCCTTTTTCACCATGAATGGCTATGTCAGCGTGCTATTCTTTATTTTTTGGGCAGCTGATGTTTTTGTTTTCCGGCAAGCCTAAAATGGAACCTCGTATGAACCAACCAAATTTTGATGACCAAAGACTGATCCCGATCCTGGAAAAGGTGAAGGCTGGTCAGCGGCTGCCGTCTGAGGATGGCGTCACGCTTTACCGCACTCCCGATCTTTTGGGTGTCGGCTACCTTGCGAATCTTGTGCGCGAACGGCTGCATGGTGACATCACCTTTTTCAACGTCAATCGTCACATTAATCCCACCGATGTTTGTGTTGCATCCTGCCGCCTGTGCGCTTTTGGCAAACAGAAACGCAATGAAAACAGCTATACCATGT
>JAYWBH010000082.1:0-2494 GCA_043781815.1 Bryobacterales bacterium
CGCAGGATTCTTTGAACGTGCTGCTTCAACGGCAGCCATCGCCAACAAGAAAGGTAACTTCGGCTACGGTCGCACTACCGATGCCTACTTATCCACCACGATTCGCAATGCCGATGGCAGCAGCTCTGGATGGGCCAGCCAGCCAGCGGTAAGGATTGAGGACATTGATGGAGCCATTGCTGGCAAGACGGCTATTGAAAAATGTTTGCAATGGAAGAATCCTAAAAAGCTGGATCCCGGCAAGTACACGGTAGTGTTGGAACCTACTGCGGTAGGTGATTTGGTGCAGTTGATGGGCTTCAGCATGCAAGCCCGCGCTGCGGAAGAAGGTCGTAGTTTCCTTAGCAAAAAGGGCGGAGGAACGCTGCTGGGGGACAAGCTGTTTCCAGATTTTATCACCTTGCGTACTGATCCCAAAAACAAGCTCTACTCAGTATTGCCCTGGGGCGGTGGCGGGGGTTTTGGTGGAGGCGGCGGTGGTGGACGTGGCGGCGGTGGTGGCGGCGCTGGCATGCCCGCAGGCAATGCAACTTGGGTGGAAAAAGGGGTGGTTAAATCGCTTTTCTACGACCGTTATTATGCCCGTAGCGCAGGTAAGGAACCCACTCCGTTTCCAGGCAACTTAGTGTTAGAAGGCAGCAGTAAGTCATTGGCGGAACTAATCGCCAGTGTGGAGCGCGGATTGTTAGTGACGCGTTTCTGGTACATCCGATCTGTGAATCAGCAGACAGTGCAACTTACTGGACTTACTCGCGATGGTTTATTTCTGATTGAAAACGGTAAGGTAACCGGACCTGTAGTGAATTTCCGTTTCAACGAAAGCCCAGTGCGCATGTTACAAAACGCAGTTGCTTTGGGTAAGCCGGTTCGGGTCCGCGGTGGTGAAGGGCAAGGCATGATTGCCCCATCTATGGTGGTGAAAGATTTCCCGTTCACCAGCCTTTCTGAAGCGGTGTAATTCATGCGGTTGGCCGTTCTTATTCTGATTGGACTTCCACTTGGAGCCCAGACATGCGAATCGTTGGCCAATGATGCCGATGCCCAAGTGTCCGCAGGCAGCTATAAAAAGGCTCAGACATTAGGTGCCCAAGCGGTGGAACTGTGTCGTGCGGGGAACGATAAAAAGTCCGAAGCCCTTGCCTGGAACAGCATTGGTTTGGCCCATCTTTACCTGGGCGAATATGATGAGGCAGTAAGTAACTACCAGAAGGCGCTGGCGCTGGATGAAGCTACCGGGTCTAAGCTGTATCAGGTCCGGCGCTGGAATAACATTGGGGCGGCACGCTATTTTCAAGGTCGTTACCAGGATGCGTTCTCTGCTTATCAAGCTGCCGATAAGATACAAAAACAGCCACTTACTCTTGCCAATCAAGCAGTGCTTTTCCAACGACTGGGTCGCTTTGAAGCGGCGCTAGCCATTTACAAGGAAATGCGTGGTCAGCCGGGGTCGCTTTCGCCCAGTGAAGAAGCTCGATTGTTGACCAATCAAGGCACGCTCTACCGCCGCTTAGGCGATCCTTACAAGGCACTTTCTTTCTATGCGCAAGCGCGGGTTCTATACACCAAACAGCAGCATCGGGATGGGCAGATTCTGGTGGAGAAAAATTCAGCCATTGCTCGAGCGCTGGACTTGAAAGACTACACAGCATCACTGGCTGGGTTTGATCGACTGGTTGCGCTAACCACTGCCAGTAAGGATCGGCGTGAGCTGATGCAGGCGTATTTGTATCGAGCTGAAGTGAAATCGCAGATGAAAGATCCCGCTGGTGCCGGGTTGGATTGGAGCATGGCCCGTGCCTTAGCGTCGGAAATAAAAGCCCCTGACGATGAGTGGAAGGCGCTGCATGGAATGGCCAGCGTGGCCGCTCCGGAAAAAGCGATTGAGTATGAAACTGAGGCGCTGCGAATCATTGAAGGCATGCGCTTGAACTTGGCATCACGTACGCTGCGACCGGAATTTTTGGCCGATAAACGCGACGTGTATGACGGGTTAATTTCCAAGCTGGCAGTATTGCCGCAGCCGCCCCTGGATCGTATTTTGGAGTTGATGGAACGGGCCCGGGCGCGTATGTTTCAGGATCAGCTACGGCGCGCTGTAACTATGCCGACCATCACGATCCGCGACATTCAGCAACACCTGGATGACAAGACCGCCGTGTGGAGTTACTGGGCACATGCGCCAAAACCGTTAATGCTGTGGATCACTCGCCACGGCGCAGGCCTGGGCCCCTTTCCAGACCAGGGCATTGAGCGGTTGTGGATCATCGTCGATGGTCAGCAAAGTTCCCAGTCCATGGACACGCTCCCCTGGCAATCAAACCAGATGCTGATTGAACGATTTGAAATCGCGCACGTTCCGGCGGCGGGTCTTCTGGTGGATACGAAATTTGATAAGCGCGGTTGGCTATGGCCCTGGCAAAGGCAGGCGCTGGCGTTTGGCAATCCCGCAGCGGGAACCGCCACGCTGTTGCCGGGGGATGAACGATGGCAGCAA
>JAYWBH010000083.1:0-21570 GCA_043781815.1 Bryobacterales bacterium
TTCCCCACGACCTTCTGTACCAACGTGATTCATGCCATCGTTCCAATCACCAGATCCGATGAGTGGCAGTCCGTGCGCACCCAATTTCCAGGCATGCTCCATGGCCAGTCGGCAATGCTCCCACAAGGGAGCCGACGTCTGTGAAACCTGTGGAACAAAAACCCGTTCCTGTTGACCCGCGGTCAGAAGCGGAGCTTCTAAAAACGTTACCGGCACTTCCAAAATGGCTCTATCACCGGTCTTTTCCACATAGAAGGCAACCACATATGGCAACCAAAGTAGATCATCAGAACAACGCGTACGGACACCCAGGCCCGATTCCGTATGCCACCAATGCTGCACATCCCCTTCAAGAAACTGCCGTGCTGCAGATTCCAATATATGAGCTCGCGTAATCTGTGGCGAGGAATAAACCAGCGCCATAGAATCCTGCAACTGATCGCGAAACCCGAACGCTCCCCCAGATTGATAAAACGCCGAACGTCCCCAAAAACGGCAACTGAGTGATTGGTATAGCAACCACCGATTGAGCATGAAATCAATTGATAAATGCGGCGTATGAACCTGCAAAGCTCCCAGCTTCGCCTCCCACATTTGCCGCGCTCTTTGCAGTGCAGCCTCAACTTGATCGGAGCTCAGGTACCGCTGCAACAGCTCTGCCACTTGATCGCGGGTGGCCACTTGCCCCAGCAGAAACGTTACATCGGTCTGCTTACCGGGTGCTAAAAGCACATCCACTTGAAGTACTGCTGCCGGATCCAAGCCAGTGCCTGTGGCATTATCCAGATGCTGGAAATCTAATGCGGCGGGGTTGGCGCGTAGCCCATTCCTTCCCAGGAAGCGACGCCTGTCTCCTGAATAGTAATTCGGATGTGGACTTGCCCCGGCAAAGGCAACTTGGTTTGAACTGATGGGGGACCATGTTTCTTCCGCAAGTAACGCCCGCGATGTGGAATCGAACTTTGTCTGCACATGTTTCGCCTGGTCTTCCCGATTGTTGTTCAGCACCCATTCGGCAAAGTAAAACACGCTAAGGCTGCGTGGCAAAGTGGAATCATTGCGCAAACGAAGCCGACATATTTTCACCCGATCACTTTCCCCAGAACCTTCCTTCCACGGAACAAACACTGTCAACTCCTGCCCAATGGCATGACTATTGTGTTCGAAAACTGAATACCCTTGACCATGCCGCGCCCGATACGCATCGTTCTCACGAATAGGAAGTGCGGTGGGTGTCCATCGTGATCCGGAATCGTTGTCGCGAATGTAAATTGCCTCTGATTGCGGATCTACCACCGGATCGTTATGCCAGGGTGTCAGACGGTTCTGTTGGCTGTTGCCTGACCACGTGAAACCCAGTCCGCTTTCGGTGACCATGGTGCCGAAATCCGGCGATGCAATGACGTTGCTCCAGGGAGAAGGGGTGAGTGTTCCAGGTCCCAGATAGATAGAATATTCTCTGCCATCCCCAGTAAATCCGCCGATTCCATTGAAGTACGGCAGTTCCAGAAAAGGCAATGGCCGCGAAGGAAGTTCTACGGTGGAACCAGTGGGTACGAATCGAGGCGAAGTAGAAGTGAGTTCAATGGGAGGTGGCAATTGACGAGCAAGTGAACCTCTGTTTCCTGCTAGCTGCGCCCCACAAATTGCAAACAGAAGGGTATGCTGTTCTTCAGAAAGATGTTCCCAATCCAACAGAAAAACATTCCCCAAATGGTTGGCCCCGGCCTCGCGGGAATGAGCTTCTACTAAACGCTGAAGTTGAAAGTTAAGTGGTCGGTCATAGTCTGACGATTCCTGATTCAGGATCACCAAATCAACACGAAATCCGCGAAGCCTCCAGTAAGTGTGAGCGGATAAAATTTCACGAATCAAACTCAGCCCGCGTTCGTCTTCCACGGTGATGGTAAGTATTGGCAGATCTCCCGATATGCCAAGCGTCCATAAGCCCGATTGTCCCAAACGATTTCTCAGTACGTGATAGGAAGACGCCCTTGGGCCAGAGCTGGGATAAATCAGAAAGCCCGCTAATTGTTGAAAGTTGTGCGATGCGGAAGACTTCATTTGCAGGTAACGAAATTCCAACTGGGCCCGAGTCCAAGCCAGTTCAAACGTTTGCGCCACCGATTCCGGCCTTTGATATTTAGCCACCAGTGCCAGCAATGCTTCCCGCGATGAGGCGGCAATGGTGACATAGCTGAACTCACATC
The DNA here is from genome assembly GCA_043781815.1 of Bryobacterales bacterium. Classification (GTDB taxonomy): domain Bacteria; phylum Acidobacteriota; class Terriglobia; order Bryobacterales; family Bryobacteraceae; genus JANXSF01. The sequence goes on from JAYWBH010000083.1 coordinate 2,211, forward strand.
GATTCCCAGGGTTCAACGTTTCGCGATAACGAAGGCTAAAGCAAGGATCCAAAACCGACCCCTTGGAGCGGTTCAATGGACGACTTAAAGCATCGGGATCGTGAACGCTCTTCCCTCTTCCCAGAAAAGTGCTGCGGTCCGTTTCAAACTGCCGCCCCGTCCCACGGCCTACTAAAAAATGGGCGATCCATATAGGCAGGTCTTCAGGAGATCGTGGACGCCGATGCGCCAATATCACGCCTTCATCAAACCATTCCGTCTGTATGGACAGCTTGCTAAACGCAGGGTGAGCTTTGTCTGCACCTTGGGGGGACATGGCCAGTTCAGCGAAAGACGTGAACTCCAGCACACGTTGCTTTCGGGAGCGATTGGTGATGATCAAACGCCGTATTTCCACATCGTCTTCCGTAGCTACGGTGACGGCCATTGTCGATTCAATTCCCAAAAACACGCGACGGAAATCCGCACGATCCGCAGAGAAAGCTACCGAGCTTTCACCCCGATCTTTATTCAGAGGCTGCGCTGTGGCAGACCACGTGGAACCTGAATTCTGGTCACGGATAAAAATGAACGTGCCCCAATCATCCAGCGTAGTATCGGCTCGCCACCTTGTAACATCAAAGTCATTCCAACGGCTGTAGCCCGATCCGGAATTGGTGATCATCAAAGAGTAGCGGCCATTGCCCAGCAGTTGCACGCGCTGAATGGCCGTGTCCCCGCTGAATATTCTTTCTGGACTCTCTTCTGGAATGGGATTTTCCGGTCGAGCCGCAGGCCGGGGGTCCACCTTTCTTTTGCGAAGGCGAGACAGTGGAATACGTTCAAACAATAGCGACTCAAATGCACGTACTCGCGGATCGCAGTGGAAGCGCTTTTGCATGGCATCGGGATGAACTGCATTGTCTAAAGCAAGTAAACTCATCCCCTGGTGATGGGCCATGTAGGCGTAGATTGCGACTCCCCGTTCCCCTTCACGCTTTGCTTCCCGTGAAAAGTCGATCGCTTCGTAGAAGCCCATGTGTCCGTTTAGACCCAGCGCTTCCAACTTTTTCAGATTGTCCATGCACGTCCTGGAACGAATTGACAACGCCAGCATAGTGGAATATGGAGAGATCACCGGTCTATCATCCACGTCGGGATTTTGTGCCAGCTCCGCTAATCCAAATGCCCGATATTGATAGATTTGGTTTAAGTCAATGGCGCTGTATGCGGATTCTGAAATTCCCCAGGGAAGACCGCTACGATCTCCAAATCGTAACTGACACTCCAATGCTTCCCGGCAAGCTGCATCCAGCAATGAATTTTCGTAAGTGTGGGTGAACAACAGCGGCATTAAGAATTCAAACATGGTGCCGCTCCAGGAAAGCAGCACTCTTTTGCTAACCCCTGGTCCAAGCGGACGTCCCAATGCGCCCCAATGTTCCACCGGTACGTCGCCCTTGGCAATGGCCACAAGACTGGCCAGCCGACATTCACTGGCAAGCAAATCATAATGACTGGTAAATCCAACTGGTGACTGCAACTCCAGGCCGACGCTCAAGTGCCGATGTTGTTTGTCATACAGGAACCCCATTTGGATGGCATCCACAAAGCTGCGTACCGAATCCAGTAACGCCTGGATAGCTGACGCCGATTCTTTGGCTGCCTGTTTAGCTTGCCCAAACTCACGCGCTAATTGTTCAAGCCAGGCCGCAGCCTCTGGCCGCATCTCTGGTTCACCACGCCGACTTAGCATCGTGTCCACAGCGGCATTTCCCGCCACCAGAGTTTGCAGCGACGGAATTTCCAGCCTGGCTTTACGCCGTAGTTTTAAGAAGTCAGATCCAAGTGGAAGCAGAAAGGAATCAGGTGGCCTGGACAATGTTTCCATCCAACCCAGATAACGATCTACCACACCATTCCAGGCATTCGATTCCTCTACAAACCGTGTTGCCCAATATACGTGTTCGCCCCCACTTTCCCACCGTTTCGCATCACCCAGCACTTCTAAAGATTGTCGTAATAATCGTAGACGACCGGCAATTTCACTGCTCTGCGCTTCGTTGGTCAGAAGCACAGAAACAGCTTTCATGGGAACAGAAAGATATTCATGTCCCTCCATGTGTCCGGCCAAAGCAGATTGCGTATCTGTAAGACCACGCAAACAGCGGCTGCCCAATATGGGTGCCGTTAAGATATCTTCCAGGCCTTGTTGAAAGGTCCATAAACTGGCAATCAGGTTTCCGCTATCCACGGTAGATATGTATCGCGGTAAAAGAGGTTCCAATGTGCTGGTGTTGTACCAGTTCAGAATGTGACCTTCATACCGTTCCATGCGGTTCAGCGTTTTGAGGGTTTCAGCACATCGGCGGCACAGCTCTTCACTGGTCAGAAAGCCGAAGTCCCAAGCTGCTAATGCCGATGTCAGCCACAAGCCTATGTTCGTCGGAGAAGTCCTTTGCGCCACTTCCACTCGTAATGCTAATTGCGAATTATCAGGCGGTAGCCAATTCGTTTGTGGCCCCATCAAATCGTCAAAAAAGCGCCACGTGAGTCGGGCAATCTTGCGTAGATAAAGCGTATCGGAACCAGATAAATATTTTTCTCTTGGCGGTGGACTTGACCGGTTCAGCCACGTCAGCAACACAGGAGAGGTCATCCACAAACTTAGAAAAACTGAAGTGGATGCCAGTCCACCAATGAATCGCAGAGCGATGGCCAGCAGCAAGGACATTGCCGCAATTCCAAACATTTGTTGTTGGGTGGAATTTAAGTGCAGATGCGAATCGCGCTCCGCAGCTTCTGCAGTTTGCCATTCCAGTAGATTCCGGTGGCTCACCCAGCGTCGAAAGCAGGAACGGGCAATGGCGTCCACGGAAAGCAATGCCTGTTGCGGAAGAAAGGCTGTCATTACCGCGGTACGCAGCAGTTGATCGGTAGACCCTTGCCATCCGTCCACGGTCCCCTGAATGTGTCGCACCCAACGGTCCATCAAAGGGGCGAGTGCGGGAATGGCTACCGCAATTCCCACCACCAGACTCCAAACGCCCGGAACGGTTGAGATGAACCAGCCAAATAGAAGCAGCAGGAACGAAGCAATGGGCACCAGACTGCGGCGAAGATTATCGGCGATCTGCCAGCGGTTAATCAGGCAAAGTGGGTTGGCAACACTAGCCCCGGTAGGTCCTGGAACATAGGAGAGCATCCACGAAGCAATCTGCCAATCTCCACGAATCCAGCGGTGCTGACGTCGGCTGAAACTGGCAAAATCCAGTGGCAAGCTCTCCAACAATTCAATGTCGGTAGCCAAGCCCACGCCGGCATGCACGCCTTCAATTAAATCGTGACTCAACAACGTTTCCGCAGGGAAGCGATTGCCCAGAATTTCAGTAAACGCGTGGACGTCGTAAATCGCTTTGCCGTGGAATGTTCCCTGACCAAACAGATCTTGCTGAATGTCGGATACAAATTGACTGTACGGATCAAGACCCGTAGTATCGGCAAAAATTCGAGTAAATCGAGTGGCAGTTGCCCCAGGCAGCGTGATGCTCACTCTGGGTTGAATAATGGAAAAACCACTGCGGCGGACCTTGGTGACAGGGTCGATCTCAACCTTGTTCACCGGGTGAGCAATGGTTTCAATCATCCGTCGCCCAGTGCCTGGGGGCAGTTGGGTATCGGCATCTAACGTAATGACGTATTGAATGGGACCAGGTAGAGTTCCGGCCTGCAGAATCCCCTCTGCCCCTTGGCCGGTAAGATAGGCATTCAAGTCTTCTATCTTGCCCCGCTTACGTTCGCGGCCAATCCAAGCTTGTTCGCTTTTAGACCATTCCCTTCCCCGGTGAAACCACAGGAAATGCGCTTGTGGATATTTAGAGTTCAGTGCAACAATTCCGTCAGCAGCAGATTGCAGCAGGGCGTCGTCACCAGGCTGGGATGGTTCCGAGGAATCCATGAAGTCAGAAAACAATGCAAAGGAAAGATTCACTTCCCGATTGGCAAGGTAGCGGACTTCCAATTTTTCCAATTCCTTACGTACAACAAATCGGCTGGCAAGCATCATGGGCACCACAACCAAAGTTGCGTGTTCCACCGGGATTCCTTCTTCAAAATCCATTTTGGGAAGCACTGCCGGCGGTAAGGTTGAAATCACCAGGGAATGGATAATTTGTATGGCCAATTCGCTTAACGGAAACGATGCCAATGCCCCCAACAAGATCAGCAGTGCAGGCTGATGCATTCCCGATTCATAGGCGAATAGAAGTGTGGTAAGCGTGAAGGCCAAGGCCAGGGAACCAATGGCGGTCAAGAAGGAAATTGTGGCGTGATTGCGGATGCCCCGCAACAATCGTGTACGCAGCGGGATTTTGGCGGCAACCTCTTGTTCCAGCTTATAAACGCCATCCGCAATCAGGTAGTACGCAACATTGCGCTCCCTTGGAAGCGATGCCTGGGAAGCCAACTTCACGGCAATTCCTGCCACTGATGCTTCGTCCAAACTACTCCACCGCGCAATTTGTTCCACGCTGTGACGGCACAAATCCCTGGTGGCGGAATCACTGCGTACGAAATTCCCTTCAGGATCTTTGCGCAGCTCCGCGTCCACCGCGCAAACCGCCTCAAAGATTTCCGAAAAATCAATGCGGGTGAACCCGCGCAGATTACCAAACGCTTGGGCAGTTTCCACAGCTACCGATGCTTCTCGTGCATGTTCGGCGCGGACTACTGTGCTGAGAGTATTTCCCAGATGAATCTCAATCCACTTTTGCACTTCAGCCAAGGCTTCTTCCTGACCATGGAGCAATTCTGCCAACGCTGTAACAAAGGATGGGGAGAACGAATACGATTCGGTCTCCATTCTGCGAAGCAGGTCGGCAACGGCGGTATCGTCTCGACGTAGGCTGGCAGAAAGTCGGTCAGCCCACAAATAGGCAGCTTCGCGACTATACCGCGCATGCGAAACTCCGGCAGCCAACCTTGAAAGCTGTTCAATAATGCCGATTCGCAAGAACAGCGGGAAAGAAGATAGTTCAGCTAATGTTAACGACTTCTCTTTCTGCGATTCCCGCAAGTGCTCCAGAATACTGGCTTCTGTCAAAGCATGCGGTGCCTGCGCAACCAGGCTTCTGGCAACTTGATACACCCGTTCCAAAGAACTTCGTGTGCGGGGATAGTTGCGCCGAATCTCCGCCAATTCACTCAAAGCAAAATAGGTATTATCCAGAAACCAATCCGCTGCGGACGTCGGGCGGTGTCCTAAACTCACGGCTTCCCGCAAATCCGCCAGCGCACTGGTCAAAACGGCTTCTATCTGATCCAGCCGGATAATCGGCGGTTTTGCAGTGTACGATTCGCGTTCGGCCTGTTCAATCCGGAGTACGAAAATGGTCGGTTGGCCAGCAGCTCGCAGCCTGGGCAGCAGTGCAGCTACGTCCGCAGCCGGTGCCTCCACTACCAATAATTCCTCGCCAGTCATCAGAAGTGATGCAAAATTCTGGCAGAATGACCGCCGGCGGTCATTGGGAATGGAATCTTTGATCAGGCAAACCTTCGCACCTTTGATCTGCCGGGCCATTTTTTCGGACTTTTCGGCTTCCGTTAAGCCTTCTCCGGCAGGAAAGAACGCAAAAACGCGTCTTTTAGAATCATTTAAGGTCTGTTTGGCATGGAGATTTTGTACTTTTGGATCCTGCGCGATCAAGCCCAACCCCTGAAATATCGGGTGAGAACACCCAATACTGATAAAAGGGCGAATAAACCACTGGCCGTAAGGGCTGCGGGCCCTGTTGCCAGTGATCCGCTTATTGCTGAGGTTGAAGCAAATACAACGATCCATCCGTTCATCTGAGTTTCTCCATTTGGCTTGAAAGGGAAGTATCCCAATGTCTTGGTTTGCAATTGAAGGGCCAACGGAGACGCTGAGTTTGTAGCGTTATCCAGTGGCAAGCCAGCGCAGAAGTTGCGCATTCGGAAAAAACTTCACACTCAACTGTGACTCCAATACTTATTCTGTTGTTACAAAAAGGTTAGTTGATTGGCCTTCCAATTGCACGTACACGAATGGATCATAGGAGGATTCAAAAACATGCGTTTTTATTTGTTACCAATAGCAGCAGCAGTATTTTTTTCGCAGCAATTACCCGCAGCCAACGAAAAGAAAGTTTCAGAAAGGTTGGATGAATCTGCCATTGTTCTTTCAGAAATCATGAACGCCAACGACAAAGGCATTCCTGAAGATTTATTAGAAAAAGCCCATTGCGCCGTGATTGTGCCTGGAATGAAGAAAGGTGCATTCATCGTTGGTGGCAGTTATGGCAAAGGCTTCTTAACCTGTCGAAAAACCGGCGGATGGTCTGCGCCTGCCTCAATTCGCATTGAAGGCGGCAGCGTTGGATTTCAAATCGGCGGCTCTGAAACCGACGTGGTGATGTTAGTGATGAATGAACGTGGTGCTCAAAAATTGATGCAAAGTCAATTTACTTTGGGCGGAGAAGGCGAAGTTGCAGCGGGCCCCGGTTGGCCGAACTGTAACCGCTCAGACCGATGCAAAAATGACGGCGGAAATTTTAGGATGGTCGCGTACCAGAGGCGTTTTTGCAGGCATCGCACTCAAGGGAGCAACACTTCGCCCTGACCTGGATGACAACGAAGCACTGTATGGCAAGCGCCTGGAAACTAAGGAAATTGTTACTGGCGATATGACATCACCAGCAGCGGCGACTAAGTTGCTTTCCTTACTCACCAAGTATTCACCACACGAAAAGTAGAAATAGAACAAGGAGATATACGTCATGAACAATAGAGACTGCACTTTAGGATTTTTGATGGGCATCAGCACAGGCATTGCCTTAGGGGTACTATTTGCTCCCAAGTCTGGCCTTGCCACTAGAAACCTGCTTACCAATCGGATGCAATATGCCGCCGATGAAGTAAAGCATCAGGCCAACGATGTTATGAATTCCGCGGCTGGAGTAGTAGAAAAGGGTCGGACGGAAATGGCCAGGACCAAGGAAAGTATCAAGACTGCCATTGACGCTGGAACGAAGGCTTATCAGGCCGCAGCTCACGCCTAAAACTCGTGTTGGCAATCCGCATAATTCAGGGACAAGTGCCCTCAAAGAAGGTAATAAGAGTATGAAAATGAGAATCCCAATTTACTTGATGTTAAACGGATTGTTGTTGGCGCAAGCACCGCAAGCCCGCAATCCAACGCAACAGGGCGTTCCGGAAAACGCATCTGGGCCAGTACCGATTTTTCGGGTGACTGTGGTTTCCCGTACCACCAAAGCGATCAATTATCATCACCGCAGTGGGTCAACAATGGTTGGCCTCCGCGGTACAGATCTGATGATTGACGCCAAAGGCGAAGCCAAGGTGGAGAGTAAGCAAGGTGTCATTAAGATTGACACTTACATGTCTAAGATGAGCCCGGCCACTAAGTACGGACCGGAGTATCTTACTTATGTAATGTGGGCAGTTACACCCGAGGGTCGGGCAACAAACATCGGGGAAGTGTTGCTGAACGGTGGCAACAGCAAGTTATCGGCAACTTCCGAACTGCAATCCTTTGGTTTGTTTGTTACTGCAGAACCTTACTTTGCGGTTACTCAACCCAGTGACGTGGTAGTGATGGAAAATTTCATTCGACCCGATACGACTGGCACCATTGAGCAGATGGATGCTAAGTTTGAACTCCTTCAAAGAGGCCAGTATGTGCTGAATGTGAATCCGAAGGATCTTAAACCGATTGCTCTCGATCCAAAAGTGCCGCTGGAGTTGTATCAAGCTCGCAATGCTGTGCAGATTGCCCGTTGGGCAGGTGCTCCGCAATATGCCGCCGATACGTTCCACAAAGCGGAAATTGGGCTGCTCAACGCCGAAGGTTATTTGATCGGTAAGGGCGGTAAGAAGAATATTGGCACGGTGGCTCGCGAAGCCGTGCAGATGGCCGAAGATGCCCGCATCATAACGATGAAGAAGATGGATGAGACTTTCTTAGCCAACGAACGGGCCAGTTCCGCCGCACGTGAAACCAAGGCTCAAGATGAAGCGGCTGCGGCACTAGTCTTGCGCACGCAAGCAGAAACGGATCAAAGAATGGAAGCCGAACGTCGGGCCAAGGCGGAAGCAGATCGTACCACTGCTCAATTAGAAGCCAGTCGAGCCAGATCAGAAGTGGATGCCACGCGCGCTGCTGCCGTAACCGCAGCGGAAGGGGCGGCCCAGGAACGGGCTCGTCTGGAAGCCAGCCGTCTGGCGGCCATGCGTGAATTAGAAAATGCCAAGTCACAAGCTGAACAGGCTCAACTTGCCGCAAAGGCGGAACGCAGTAAGTTGGAAGAAGCTCGGGAAATGGCCAAGGCAGAAACAGCAAACGCGAAGATGGCCACAGCAGAAGCAGAACGACTTAGAATGCAGGCAGAGAAAGAGAAAGAGGAGTTACGAACTCAGTTACTAACTCAATTCAACCTGATTCTTGAAACACGCGATTCTGCAAGAGGCTTAATCGTCAACATGTCCGATGTGTTGTTTGATACTGCGAAGTATAGCCTGCGCGCAGGCGCTCGCGAAAAGCTTTCAAAAGTAGCGGGCATCATTTTGGGCCATCCAGGATTGAAGTTGGAAGTGGAAGGCCATACGGACAGCGTTGGCGGTGATGCGTATAATCAGAAGCTTTCAGAACAACGTAGTCAGGCAGTTTTGGACTACCTGGTAAAGCAAGGCATTGGCAGTCCAGCCATCACAGCAAAGGGCTTTGGTAAGACAAGCCCTGTAGCTACCAATGATACGGCGGTTGGAAGGCAACAAAATCGTAGAGTGGAACTAGTGGTATCTGGTGACATCATCGGGAATCCGTTAGTCAGCAAAGCTCAATGATGTAAGTAGCTGTAACTTTGAAATGCCCGCGACGACTTAGGTCATCGCGGGCATACTTTTTTAGTTAGTGAACGGTTCGACCCAAAGTTTGCGCTCTGGGAGCAGCAGTACACCGAACTCCAGGATATTGGGGAGTGCCGTGCCATTGGAATATTGTGGACGATGAAAGCAGAGCGTGCCACGATGTGCGGCACAGTAATTCTCCATAGTGCGAAACATTTTTCCTTCTACTGACCATCCCCGGTTCAGGTCACGTCGCTGCTGAAAGACGTTCGCTTCAAGCCCATCCACAGCTCCACCAATCGAATGCGCAATGTAGTGTCCTTTGTCCCACTCTTTGCCAAAGACGACTTGGGTAGGTCCCACCCAACCGCGCAGCCGAGAGTCATCACGCTTAGTCTGCTGCGGTTCCGAACGTCCGATAGCAGCTACGAGTCGCGCCTCTTCAAACTGGCTGTAAGGCACTGCACCAGCATTTTCCAAGGTGGCGTAGTCATCATAGATATACTCGAAACCTCCATGCGGGAATCGTTCGACTGCCGTCTGGCGCGGCGTCATGGCAAGATAATCGTCAAGCCATAGGTATGGCAATTCGTCCAAGAGAAACGCCACTAATTCTTTGTCTGAACATTGACCGGCACTGCGAACCACCACTTCATAATCAATTGCCACAGACACTCCATTTGTTGCGCGGGGTTACGACTCTAAGGCACATCCTCTGTCCACTTAAGTATCTCTGTATCGCGCCAAGGATACTCAGGGTTACCACAAAACCGACTTGCGTTTAATGGCAGTTTAACGGAACAATAACGGCAGTAAAGCGGCAGCGGAATTCAGATGTAGGAAACGATGGGTCGCAGGGTCTGATACTTTCAAGATCTGAAATAGGTGAATGGAGGTCACGTCCCCGAATTAAGCAGCCGCGTCATTCCAAACGCTTGACCACTTCCACTCGCCGATTCAGGGCGCGCCCTTCCTCCGTATCGTTGCTGGCAAGCGGTGCTAACGGACCTACTCCGTACGCTGAAAGTCTACCGGTTGCGATTCGATGTTCTCCGACCAGTGCTGCCACCAATGCCGCAGCGCGTCGGCGCGATAAATCCTGGTTGTAATCAACCTTGCCCTTGCCGTCCGTATGCCCCACAATGAACACGTTCACGCCCGGATCCGAACGCAGATACTTCGCCAATTCCTCAAGCTGAGGTTTCGATTCCGACTTCAATTCCGCACGGTCGAAATCGAAGAATAGCGAATACAACGCCACTCGCCCTTGCCTGACAATCTCGTTACGCAGCGTATCGGCCTCAACTACTTTCACTCGGGTTTCCATCGCGGCGGGCTGTACAATGTCCACAATCACCACCGGCAGAACCGGCCCCCGAGCGGCGATTCGGATGTACTCCGTTCCAACCGGCACGCGTCGACTCGCCACCAGGTAATGCTGATCCTCAATGGACCCATCGCCGTATAGGGATAGCTGTCGCCGCAATTCGTCCAGACCTTCCAGCATGCGGCTCGGGCAATTTGCGCGGCTGCAAGTGTACAAAACTCGGAAGCCTGCACTCTTCAGCGCGTTGGCATAGTTGGTGAAAATTTCCAGTGCCGAACGGCCCCGCGGACCCTGCAATGCAGTCAATGTACGACGCCCTTCCACGTCGATGCGCTCAAACTGACCACGAGCATTGAATTGCGTGGCCATGGCAGTGCGGTCGAAAGCACGAACGCTCTGCTCCTTAATGAAAGACCCTTCGTACCGTCCGACGATGGGCGGCTCCACCGCATCCTTGATGTCTTGAGCAAGTGCCAGCCCAGCCCCCGGCGCGACACAGAGGATCAGCAGTGCGATGGGGTTGATTGGATTAGATCTTCGCGACATGAACCCAGTATATGATGACGAATCGAGCTGTTGTTCAGTTTCAGATCAGTACCTGGCGGCTAAAAGCAATTTACCATCCAGGCACCTCTTGCGATTGTTATAGAAGTCCCACCGGTAAACTGGCAGGCTGAAAGCCTGCCCCACATCGCAAACATCGGATTTTCGAGTTCTATCATCTCAAACACCATACTTGCTTTTGATGGGGCAGGAGGTTTCGCTAGGCAAGGATGCCTGTCCTACTTAACTCCCAACTTCGCAATTTAGGCTAAGGCTTGGCTATCTCAACGGCGAAGACGTGGGTGGGCCCAAGCATATTGGATCGAAACACAACCCACTTCATGTCTGGGGAAAAGGTCACATTGGGCTCTAACCGGTAATTGTGTTTGGCCAGATTCACAAGGCGCTCTGCCTTGAAGTAGCCAATGTCGATCAAATCTTTTTTGTCGCGGAAGGAACTGGCGTTCACCATGGAAGGTCGGTATAGATAAATCCATTGGCCGTTGCCAGGCGGGTTCAGCGTTTCCCCATCGGGTGCGCGGGCGGCCACGCTGCTGGGTCCGCCGCCATCGCCGGCAAACAGCTTTCCATCAGCCGAAACGTTGTAGTGGACAGACCATTCCTTGCGATCCAGGTTGTACCAGGTGCGATGCCCAGTGGCAAGATTCACCCCAGCAACCCAGAAGACCGTGCTCTTGGGAGTTTGCAGATCGTACCAGACAGTTTTGCCATCGGCTGAGAAAAATTCATGGCCGGAGATTTCCATATTCATGGTCCGTTCGTGCATCAGTCGAAGCCCTGTGCCGTCGGTGTGAATGGTCCATACGCGGTCGTTATAGTGCCAGGGGCCTTCGTGGCAAAACATGATTAGGTTGGGATCTGTTGGCGACATCTGAAGGTGATTCGTCCAATCATTTTCGGTATAAATTTTGCGGAAAGTTCCGGTTTTAATGTCGATGGTGTACAGCATTTTGGGTGTCCCGGCTGCCCAATTCTTTTCTAAGCTTCCACCCATGCCGTTGGGAGGCTGAGTGCGCGGAACCGTTTTCCCGTCGGGGTCCACAGCGACGCCAACCAGCATGGTTTCGTCAGCATTGACGGCAACAGCACCGCCGCGGCCTGCTTGCGTGGGCATCTTGGCAACTTCGAGCGTGGCTTTGGTATCCAAATCTGTAGAAAAGATGATGCCGTCTTTGGTGTAGTAAATTCGGCCTGTTTTGTGTCCAGTAACCAGGATATTTACGCGACCCTCCACCACCTGCTCAATCTGGCGTGTGGCAAGGTTGATGGTGGCAATGCCGTGCGAGTTAGTGACAACTAACTTCTTCCCGTCTGCCGAGTAAGCGTTCTGATGAAAGTAGAGCGATGCGGTGCCGGGTTCGCGCGATAGGCGAATCACACGATGGCCAGTATCGGGATCAACCCATTCGGTTGGCAGCGCATCTTGGGCGGCTGCCAAGCGGGAGACAGCAATAATTAAGGACAAGACTTTATACATGATTTACCTTTCGTGTCTATGAAGTATACATGTCCACAGACCATTGGTCTTGTCCCAACTAGCAACGTTCCCTCAGTGGGTGATCAAGGGTTGCAACGCTTTGGCCTGTTCCACCCAACTGGTTACCATTTCCAAAGTCGGCACACTGCGCGCCAGATTTTTTTCCGCATTCACTTCAGACATCTTGGGATGAAGATTCGCCGGAATTCGATGCTTGATTTCCTTAACAGTATCTACACCCGATGCTTCCAGTAACTCTGCCCAATCTGGAGTAACACCCCATAGACGTAGCAGATCAGCCATGTTGACCCATGTAAGCAGAAGAGTTTCATTGATGCCTGTTTGCTGGGCAACTTCAACTCGACCCAACTTACTGGCACAGCGATCCAGGTATGTCTTAATCCAGGCAATGCCAACCCCGCGCAATTTGTCCCCATAGGAGCGTCCAATGCCTTCTATATATTCAATATCACCGGGGATCACAGCAGATTGTTTCAACTTTTCGATTTCTGATTCCAGAGCTGTAATGCGCAACGTGCTTGCGCCGATACTGGCGGTTGAAGCGTCAAAGCGGCTGCGGAAATCGTCACGTTCTTTCTCCAGCACTATCCAACGTGATTTCCAGTTAGCTTCAGCAGCGGCATGCCTGGGATGTTCCTCCTGATCCTGCTTGGGTTTCGATTCCAGACTTTTCTTAAGATCGTCTCGTTCTTTTTCAAGCAGCAACCAGCGGGACTTCCAATCTGCCTCGGCGGCGGCGCGCCTTGCTTTCAGGTCGTGATCCTGCTTGCCTTTGGATTCAAAATCGGACTTCAGCGTTATGTTCTGATTTTCCAAATGCAGGAATCGGGACTTCCATTCGGCTTCCGTTGTGCCCAGTTTGGCTTGCGCTTCTTGTAACTGCGCGGCCAGCTTTCTGGAATCATTGCCCAGCGTGACACGGGTCGCTTCCGCTACGGCCAAGGCGGCAGCCCCGGCGGCCAACTTGGAGCTGAGTGAGGATTGATCTTCCCTGGCTGACGCGGTCGCTTTTTCAAGATCGCTAATTTTCAGCTTCCACGTGCTTAATTCTTTTTCTGCAGCGATTGATTTTGCGCCACAAGTTTCCAGGTCTGCGGCTTGCTTTTTCCGTTCGACATCGAGAGAATTCCACTTCCCTTTCCAATCGGCTTCTAATGCGATATTTTTCTTTTCCCAAGCGGATAAGGAGAGTTGTAACTTGTCACGATCAGCAGTCAATGTGGAGTATTTGGAGGTCCAATCGGTTTCCACTTTCTTCGCTTGCCCAGTAAGATCGGAAACACTGCTGCGTAGCTTATCGCGTTCACTTTCCACGCCGACGAACCTGGATTTCCAGCTTGCCTCTAACTCTGTCAACTTACTGCCGAAACCGAGTTGCTTCAGCAACCAGCCCAGCAAAAAACCCAGCGCGCCCGCCAGTAACAGGCAAAGCCACATTTGTGAGACCAAGTAACTCATGGTGGTTATATTCCTTCTACGTTGAACTCAATACGGCGATTTTTTTGCATTCCAATGGGGGTATCATTGCCTGCAATGGGCTTGCTTAAGCCAAATCCTACTGCTGTTAAACGGGCAGCGGCAATTCCCTTTTGCTTCAGGTAAGCAACCACAGAAGCAGCACGACGCTCACTTAAATTCTGGTTGTAAGCTGCCGGACCTTGATTATCTGTATGGCCGGCAATTTGCACGCGGGCTTCAGGACATTCTTTGGCCACCTCAACCAAGCTGTCCAAAAGCTTGTGGCTAGTGGTGTTGATCTGTGCGTTGTCCGAGACGAATTCTACTTTTTGCCCAGCCAATAACTCGTTGAATTTTGCCTGACAGGATTTAGCGGCGGCCTGCACCGGTGTAATCACTTTGGCTTGTTCCACAATCAGGCGATTGTCAACCGAGTTGACTCCCCAAGTGGCCAGGGCAATTTCCCCAGCGCGAGTTTTCACTTCTTGAGAAGGAACTGTTCCAGCCAGAATGATATCGCGTCCGTCGGTCTGAACTTTAGCGTCCAACCCGGCTTGCCGCAAGGCAGAAGCAGTATGATCATTCACGTCGGATTGAATGTGGTGGTTGTGCGGATAAACGCAAAAATAACCGAGGGTGGCGAACGCTATCAGCCCTAACAGCCACAGCAAGGTTTTGCTCAAGCGAGCCTCCTTCTCCTGGGTATGCATTCAGCGATGCGGCCAAGTGATCGTTGTCACTGTTGCATATCGTTTTATAAAGAGTCAATAGGGTGGTGTAAGTGGGAAACCGCGAGCTATGAAATTGCTGGAGATATTTTCCCTAACTCGCCAGCTATAAATCGGCACCTGAAGTGGTTAGGGTCAGTTGGCCGTGCTTCACTCCTTTGGTGGAAATCAGGGCGTCGGCCACGGTTTGCACATCCTTCGCTTTCCCTTTCACCACCAACACTTCCAGACAATTATCATGATCCAAATGCACGTGTAAAGTGGAAAGCACATTGTGGAAATGATCATGTTGAATGTTAGTCAACTTTTCATTCAGCATCCGCACATGATGGTCATAAACCAAGGTGACTGTGCCCACCACTTGTCGATCAGGATTCTCCCAATTCTTCTGCACTAACTCTTCACGAATGAGGTCGCGAAAGGCTTCTGACCGGTTGGTATATCCACGTCCGGCGATGAGGACGTCGAATTTTTCAAGCAGTTCTGAATCTATCGCGACGCCAATTCGGCTTAATTGTCCCATGCGTGCCATTGTATCGCCGGGCCAGGGTGTTGCTGTCCGTGCTACTTTAATAAAGTTCGTATGCATATTCCTGATGGGTTTCTGAAGACCGAAGTGTGGGCCACGTTTGACCTGATTAGCGTGCCAACTATCGGCTATCTTTCGCATCGGGCGAAGGGTGCTGGCAGCGAACGGCAGGTGCCGTTATTAGGGGTGATGGGAGCTTTTGTCTTTGCTGCACAAATGATTAATTTCCCTGTAGGATTGGGAACTACGGGTCATTTATTGGGAAGCACTTTGCTGGCGATTACGGTTGGGCCGGTGCCAGCGGCGCTGGTTTTGGCGGTTATTTTGGGCATCCAAGCTCTTGTATTTCAAGATGGTGGATTGCTGGCCTGGGGAGCAAATACTTTTAACATGGCGCTGTGCGGAGTGGCTGCTGGTTACTTGCCATATTATTTGCTGGGCTCAGGAAGGCTACGCAGCGTGTCGATTTTTATGGGTGGATTGCTTTCTGTTGTGACCGGTGCGGTGCTGGCGCTGCTGATGCTGAAAGTATCTGGGGCACCACTCACTGCAACCATTTTCATGGGATCGCTGACAATGTTTGTTGTAACCGGAATTTTGGAAGGGGCGATTACAGTTACTGTGGTGCAGGCTATTGAAAGATTGAATCCGGCCTTTGTGCAAACCCCTGGAACTAACCTTCCATCGCTGAAAAAGTTAGTATTGGCGGCAGCCTGTGTGTTGGTGATTGTGGGCATCTTGTTTGCATCTTCATTGCCCGATGGGTTGGAAAAAGTAGCTGTTAGTATGGGCATAGAAAAGCATAAGTGGGTTCTGGTGCAGGCTCCGCTGGCTAACTATGAAATGCCGGTTTTGGGATCCAGTTACTTGCGTAAGTCCACTGCCGGGTTAATTGGGATCGGACTGGTTTACGCGGCGTGTCTTTTGTTGGCGCGTTTGATTCGGCGGCAGCGAATGTTTGGTGGAAACTCCTAAGTGCGTCATAACGCAATTGAACAATGGGCGCGCGGACCTGGACCTTTACACGGCATGGATGCTCGTGTGAAGTTATTGGTGACGGTAGCTTTCTTAATCGCCGTCTCCACAACCCCATCGCACGGATGGGTGGCTTACATCGGGTTCGGCACCATAGTAATGATTGCGTTGGTACGAAGTGAGTTGCCTATGCGGCGATTGTTGCTTCGTGCAGCGCTTACCCTTCCATTTGCACTGTGTTTCGCAATGATTTCCTACTTGTCTAATGGCGATGCCAGAATCGCTTTGGCACTGATTGCGCGCAGTCAATTATGTGTGTTGGCTACCCTATTGATGGTGGCAACAACTCCGCTGCCGTTGATTCTGGCGGCATTGGAATCTTTCTGGATACCAGCCAGGATGTTGGAAATAGCACAGTTTTTATACCGCTACTTGTTTGTTATCGCCGACCAAGGTCAACGGATGCGCTGGGCCGCCGCTTCACGCGATGCAGGCCGTCTGAGTAGATCTAACAGGCAAAGCTTGCTGGATCGGGCCGGTGGGGCATTGGCAGTGTTATTCGCGTGTGCTTACAATCGCGCTGAAGGAATTCACCGGGCGACACTTTCAAGAGGTGGAGGCCGCAGCGGTTTTCCGGTTCTAACCAAGCCAACGTTGGGCAGACGCGACTTATTCATCGCCATAGGTTCATTGTTACTTTTCCTTGGAGTACGCATTGCATCCGTTAGTTGATGTTCATGGATTGAAGTATCGGTATGAAGATGGAACCACCGCGCTGGCAGGAGTGGATTTTCAACTTATGCCGGGGGAGACGGTGGCTTTATTTGGGGCGAATGGTTCCGGAAAAACTACTTTCATTTTGCATTTGAATGGGTTACTGGAAAGTGAAGGAGTAGTAACCATCTGCGGTCTGCCACTATGTGAAAAGAACTTAGTGGAAATCCGGAGTAAGGTGGGCATGGTATTTCAAGATTCTGATGAACAGTTATTCATGCCAAGTGTGTTGGAAGATGTAGCTTTTGGTCCTCTGCATCAAGGGTTAGATTCAGAGGAAGCGAAGCGAGTTGCTTTAGCTGCACTAAGTAGTGTTGGGATGGATCATTTGTCAATGAAAGCTCCTTACCATTTAAGTGCGGGGGAGAAGAAGCGGGTGGCGATCGCGGGTGTGTTGGCTATGAATCCAGAGATTTTGATTCTGGATGAACCAACAACCTTCTTAGATCCGCCTGGTCAACGGGGATTAGTTGAATTACTACGATCCTTGCCACAAGCTAAGTTGATTGTTACGCATGATACTCATTTTGCTCAACAATTGGCAAGCCGGGCGGTGTTTTTTGAGAAGGGAAAAATCAAGGGCGCTGGTGGGGTTGAACAGATGATGAATGAGTTCAACTGGCGCCCTTGTTAATGAAAAGTTAGCTCTTCTTGCGGAATTCAGCCCAACGCTTTTTCTGCGCTGCAGCGATGCGCGCTCTTGCGGCGGCGCTAAGTTCCCGCTTTTTACGAGGCTTTTTGGCGGTTGTTGCGGCACTTGCTTCAGGAGTTGCCTTAGCGCCTCCGGCATGACGTGCCAGCAATGCACGGACTACACGAATCTCTTCTTCCAGACGATTCTTTTCTTGCTCCAGCCCTTTCAAAGCCGCTACGTAATAGGCGGCTAGACTGCTTGTTCCTTGCTTCATGTCCTGTGGTTACCTCTTGCTCCCAGAATTAGTAACTCGTACTACGTTACTCAGGCACAGTGTATCACAGAGTTTTTGAATCGGATACTAAAGTTACTGGACCATCATTAATTAAATGTACTTTCATGGCTGCTCTGAATACTCCAGTTTGTACTTGTAACCCACGTAACTTGGCTGTTTCAACGAAGTAATCATACAAGATCTGAGCTTTTTCTGGAGGGGCAGCTTCATCAAAACTTGGTCTTCTGCCGCGACTGATGTTTCCGTACAGAGTAAATTGAGAAATAATAAGCAAGGAGCCACCCACTTGCTCTATGTTGAGATTCATTTTCCCGTTGCTATCATTGAAAATTCGTAGATTGGTGATCTTATCCACTAACATGGTGGCATCTTGTTCGCTATCGTCTTTACCAACTCCTACAAAGACTACAAGCCCGTGCGGGATCTGACCGGTTATGACGCCATCCACTTCCACCCGCGCTTCTTTTGCGCGTTGCAGCACAATTCGCATATCTTCAATAGTATGGTTGATAGATGCGAGTCTGTGTGAAGAAATAAGACTCAGCAAGGGAGACAAGTATGATTGAAACATACGCGTACGCGCGGGCAGGTTTTCTTGGCAATCCCAGCGATGGTTACTATGGGAAAACGATTGCTCTGCTTGTAAGAAACTTTCGGGCGCGAGTGTTGCTTCACTCCAGTGCGCGACTGGAAATTAAGCCGGCAAAGGCGGACATGCCGATATTCGAAAACTTGGATGACCTTTACCAAACCACACGCTGGCGAGGTTACTATGGCGGCATTCGAATTATTCAGGCGTTGATTGTGCGGTTTATGGATTACTGCAGGGAGCATGAAATTGAGCTGCCTGATCGTAACTTCACGTTAGAGTATGAATCCACAGTTCCCTTGCGGCTGGGTATGGGTGGTTCATCGGCAATTGTTACCGCAGCGCTACGGGCAATTTGCAAATATTATGATATTTCGCTGCCGCTGCCCGTGTTAGCCAATATCGCCTTAGAGACCGAAACCGTTGAACTGGGTGTTAACGCGGGGTTGCAGGACAGGGTCATTCAATCTTATGAAGGCTTAGTCTATATGGATTTTGATAAAGACCTAATGCAACAACAAGGTTACGGCAGATATGAAGCGCTTGACCCGCAATTGATGCAGGGTGTCTATCTGGCTTATCGTCGCAGTTTGAGCGAAGGAACCGAAGTGTTTCATAACAACATTCGGGAACGTTGGAACCGGAAAGAGCCTGCAGTTGTGGATGCTATGAGCCAATGGGCTGCTTACGCTGAACAAGGCCGCTTAGCACTGCTTGCCGGGGATCGTGTACAGTTACATCAACTGATAAACGCCAACTTTGACTTACGCGCCACTTTGTACAACATCAACCAAGGTAACTTGGAGATGGTTCAAACTGCTCGCAGCGTGGGTGCCAGCTCCAATTTTGCTGGTTCCGGAGGAGCAGTAGTGGGACTATTTGAAGGGGATGACATGTTTAATGCACTTACAAGAGAAATGGCAAAGTTGAACGTCGCCGTAATCCGTCCGCAAATTGAGGCTAAATGAAACCACTGTTCCGTATTGTAATTATTCTTTCACTTATGACCGTTACCTTCGCCGCTGGCAAACGTGTGATCACTCACGAAGATGTCTGGATGATGAAACGTGTGGGTGATCCTGTGGTTAGTCCAAATGGGCAACAAGTTATTTTCTCAGTAACTGAGC
>JAYWBH010000084.1:0-2489 GCA_043781815.1 Bryobacterales bacterium
ATTCAGAATGTCCAGTTCTCCACTTTGGAAGCGTGCCAATTGTAAATCCTCATCGGCCAGCACTCGGAACTCAATGCCATCCAGGTATGGAAGATTGACCTTCCAATAGAACGGATTGCGTTCCAGCAATACCGCCTCCCCTGGACGATATTCCCGCAACCGGTATGGCCCCAACCCAACTATTTCAGCAGGGTTCGTGTTCACTCGCCAAGATTCGCGCAGCTTGCCAGCCTTCCAAGCGGTTTCCAGCTTATGTTTCGGCAACATTGCGATTGAATCAAACAGCCTTTCTGCAGCAGCGTAAGGAGCGGGCAATGTTACGGCCACAGTGAACGGGTCCAGTTCCTTCACTTGAATCGATTTGCTATCAAATATGAGCAGGTCACGTTGCGGAGAATTCACTTTCTCATCCAGATAAACCGCAAAGGAAAAGACTACGTCGCTTGCCGTAAACGGTGCACCATCGGAAAATCTAACCCCGCGACGGAGCTTCAAAATATAGCGAAATCCTTCCAATTTCCAGGATTCACACAGGGCGGGAACCGTCTTTTGAGTAACCCGGTTGATAGAAATCAGGTCAGAATGCAGTCTCCAGATCACGTCGCGGGATGGGGCATCCATCGCAATGATCGGATTAAAAGTCTTCGGATCCGTTCGAAGAGCAACATGCAGCATTCCACCGGAAGTTGGCCTGGGTGATTCGGCGGAAAGTAGCGCAGTCCCTAATAAAAAGTGGAAAACCGTGCAAAGGACAAGCAGCATGCTGACTTAAAGTTTATCGTAACACTTGTTACTTTGTGTACTTTTTGCTCAATGAATGGGCTAACCAGGTAAACGACATGAAAAATGGAAGCATCAGCAATGCAGGTAAAACACGCCACCATTCCTGCTGTAATATCCAAGCTTGTTTCAGAGGAATAAGCAGTGCTCCCCAACTAGGATCGGGATCCACAGTTCCCAAACCCAGAAAGGAAATCGCAACATCAGCCAGTATGAAACCTGGAAGCAGTACCAATGCCTGAGTGACTAAGAGTCCAATTGTGCCAGGGGCCACATGACGCACAAACACTTTCCAGCGCGGCACTCCAAAACCTGTAGCGGCTTCCACATAACCTTGCTCCTTTAAGCTCAACACCTGCCCGCGAACCAGTCTAGCCGGACGAGGCCAACTTATGCCAGCAATCAGTAGCATCATGGCCAACATGGATGTCCGCGGACGCAGATCCAGTGGCATGGTTGCCCGCAACGCAAGTAAAAGGTAGAGCCACGGTAGACCCAGAAACACTTCCGTGATGCGCATCAGTGTTTGATCTACCCAGCCTCCTAAATAACCAGCCAGCCCACCAACAATCCAGCCAACTGCAAGGACAACGCAAGTAACTACGGTACCCGTCAAAATCGACCATCGGCCCCCATAGGTGAAGCGCGCAAACACGTCACGGCCATAGTCATCAGTGCCAAGCCAATGTTCAGATGAAGGGGGATGATTGGCTTGGACCCGATCCTGATGCATTGGATCGTGCGGGGTGAACCAAGCTCCTAGAAAGAGCAATGCAAGGAGAACAAATAGCAAGCTTTGTGACTTCACTCTTGCACCCGGATCCGTGGATCAATCCAGTAGAGGGCCAAGTCCGCTAACAGGTTGGAAAATGCTAATAGAATCGCCAGGAAAACGACGGTGGTTTGGACAACAGGATAATCACGAGTCTGAACCGATTCCAAAAACAATGGTCCCAGCCCAGGCCAACCGGTCATCACTTCTACTAACAAAGAGGTTCCGATTGCAGCAGTGAACGACAAGCCAGCCAGGGAAATCAACGGGCTTGCCGCAGCAGGCAGAATGTACCGCATCCAAAGTGATAAGCCCTTAACTCCGCGCTGTTGGGCCACCCGTACAAATGGCAATTCCCTAGCTGATTCCAAGCCATTTGCCGCATGCAGAAAGACAATTGGAGTGAGTGCGAAAACCATGCCAACAACTGGCAACCAAACACCGGTGATTGGAAGGCCCAAATAAACTGCCCCCCACAACAACAAAGCGATGGAAACCAAATCGGGCATCATGGCTGCAGACGCAGCAAATGGAGTCAGCGGTCGCCGTAGACGGGCCAACGCCAAAGTTAGGCCCACAATCCAAGCGAGCAACAGGCCCGGTATTGTGATGATCATCGTCTTCGTGAAGCGCGGACTCAGTAACCGCACCACATCCACACCGTATGCTAACGAGGTTCCGCAATCAGCCTGTAGACACGACTTCGTCCATTGCAAATAACGTTGTGGCCAGGACTCTTTCAATCCACTTTCGAGCCGAAGTTGATCCAGGTAATTGGCACTGCGTTGGGGGTTGAACTGTTCGGCACTGTAGAAATCGCCAGGTGCAATGCTGAATAAATAAAATGAGATCACCGATACTGCTGCCACCTGCCACAGGTTTGCCAGTAACCGGCGAAGGAAGTAACTCATGCTGCTATCGATCCGTTTTGCATCAG
>JAYWBH010000085.1:0-7688 GCA_043781815.1 Bryobacterales bacterium
GCATCTTCAGCCAATTGATTGCCGAATGTGGAATTCATGCTGTCGTCATTCTTGGGCGTGATGAATTCCAATGGATATTTGGCTTTGAGGGCTTGATCCCCAAAGCGACTTTCAATGGGTGGAATATAATCCAGACCTTCCGGGCTTAACCGAGCACGACCATCGGGCGTGCCGAATCCGCCTTCCGCAAACGGTAAGAAGGGCTTGCCCTCTTCAGAAACTTTGAGACGAATGGAATGATGTTGATCGAGCTCTTCCAGGGTGATGCCTTCAAGGAATGTGTGACCGCTACGCAGCAATCCTCGGATCATGTCGTCTTCCGATTCATCGAAGCAGGGCTCCGTGAATCCTAAGCGCTTGGCCAATTCTCTGAAGATTTCGGTGTTGGAACGAACTTCACCAGAACGCGGCAATGCCGGTCTCGCTAGCTGTAGGTGGTAATGACCGTAGGCGAGGTAAAGATCGGTGTGCTCCAGGAATGTCGTGACAGGTAGAACGATGTCAGCATAATCGGCGGTGTCGGTTTGAAACTGTTCTAGAACGACGGTGAACAGATCTTCTCGCTTCATTCCTTTGATGACGGCATTCTGATTCGGGGCAATGGCTGCGGGATTGGAATTGTAGACGACCATGGCCTTGATTGGTGGATCGGAAAGCTTGGTTAGTGCCGTTCCCAATTCAGACATGTTGACCAGGCGAGCTGTGCCGTGCGGTTGCAAAGTGGGCAGTTCCAGCGAGGCACGATCAAACTGAAACGCTCCCGATGTGGTGGCTTGTAATCCGCCGCCTACTTCCTTCCAGGACCCTGTGATTGCTGGGAGCATGGTAATGGCTCGGAAGGCCGCACCGCCGCGTTCACTACGCTGCACTCCGTAGTTCAGTCGGATCACAGCGGGACGCACTGTAGCGTACTCATGAGCCAATGCCACAATGTCGTCCGCAGAAATTCCGGTCCACTGAGCGACGCGTTCTGGCGTGTAGGTGATGGCTTGGGTCCGCAACGAATCTGAGTCCGAGGAGTGTTGGTTCAGGTAGTGCTTGTCTTCCATGCCATCGCGGAAGATGACGTGCATCAAACCGAGGGCCAAGGCCAGATCACTGCCAGGGTTGATGGGAAAAAACTTATCGGCCAATGAGCCGGTGCGATTCTTCACCGGGTCGATGACATAGAGTTTCGCTCCATTGCGCCGTGCTTCGACGATGAAGGGCCACAAGTGGACATTGGTGCCGAGAATGTTAGCACCCCAGGCGATGATCAATTTCGAGTGGATGAATTGTTCGGGTTCAGTGCCATAACGAGAGCCCAGGGTTTGCAAAAGCCCCGCTCCACCAGCGGATGCGCAAATGGTCCGGTCAAGGCGAGATGCACCGAGTCGATGAAAAAATCGGCGATCCATTCCCGACCCTTGCAGCAATCCCATGGTGCCTGCGTAGCTGTAGGGGAGGATAGATTCGGGTCCGAAGTCTTGGGAAGTTTGCTGCAGGCGAGTGGCGACTTCGTCGAGTGCCTGGTCCCAGGAGATCTGTTGAAAGCGGCCTTCGCCCTTTGCGCCAATTCGCTTGAGGGGATGGAGCAAGCGCTGTGGGGAATATTGTCGGTCAAGGTAGCGCGCGACTTTGCCACAGAGGAAGCCACGGGTGACGGGATGGTCAGGGTCACCACGGAGTCGACTCCCCTGGCCGTTATCGACGTTAATGAGCAAGCTGCATGTGTCAGGGCAATCGAGTGCACAGACCGAGTGACGAACCTCTTTTTCAGCCATGCTCCTATTATGGCGCGTTCAGAAGAACCGCAAACTGATTCTACTTTGTGGGGCAGGCTGAATCGCCCAATGCCACTTAGTTTTCCCAATTTCAGAAGTTTCCCAGGCACTCGAAGGTGTGAAGAAAGTCCGCTAGCGGACTTGGCAGGCGGAATCGCCTGCCCCACAAACGCAACTCCGATTGTTAGAGAAGTTTCATTCCAATTTCCAAAAAAACTATATGACATTGGGCGGAACCTCCCGCCCCACTTTCACTAGACCTGGAGTTGTGTGGGTGGGGCAGGCGATTCCGCCTGCCAAGCCCGCCTAGCGGGCTTTTTTTATACCTTCGAGTGCTCGGGAAACTTCGATTCCGCCTGCTCTCTTGCGAGCATATTTCCTCAACCTACCGCAGGAAGGCTTCTACCAGTCCGCCATCCACCGGAATCACATGCCCAGTTGTTCGCGAACTGCGATCGCTGGCCAACCAAACAATTGCCTCCGCGCAATCTTGGGGTCTTATAGCGGCATTCAGCAATGTGCGCTTGGCGTAAAATCCAGCCAACTTTTCCCGAAGCGATTCGGTAGTCTCCTGTTCCGTATATGGAATGGCATACTTGGCCAGTGACGCAATTACCCGATCCCGTGGGAACATGGTCGACCCTTCTACCACTGTTGCCGGGGCGATTCCGTTGACACGGACATGCGGCTTGAGACCCACTGCCATGGAACGAATTAAGTGATTCACAGCGGACTTTGAAACATCGTAGGCTTCACTGCCGCGCTTTGCCACCACGGCATTTGCGGAACTGGTGAGTACGATGGATGCACTCAAAGCCTGATCGGCCAGCACTGATCGTGCCTCGTCAACCAGCAGATGATTGCCGGTGATGTTGATGTCGAAAGTGAGCCCCCATTGGTCATCGGGCAGGTTGCCGTTGGTGTCTGGTGCGAAGAAAACGGCGGCGGTGTTGACGATGGAGTCAATGCCACCGAACTGCAACACCGTTTCTGAAATTGCGGTGCGCAGACTTTTACGATCGACCAAGTTGAGTGCCACGGCGTGAACCGCTTCGCCCAATTTGGTTTCTGCGGCTACCGCTTGGGCAGCGGCCAGGTCGCGATCGGCAATCACCAGATGCGCGCCTTGCTTAGCCAGAATCAACGACACCAAACGGCCGATGCCATTGCCGCCCCCGACAACCAGAACCACCTTGCGACTGAATTCCGCTTCGGCAGGCATGCGTTGGATCTTGGCTTCTTCAAGCGCCCAATACTCAATGCGAAATGCTTCAAAGGGCGGCAGGGCGACGTAATTACAGTAGCTGGCGAACCCTTTGTTGGCGGCGACGGTTTTAGCCTGGGGCAACTGCTTGGGCTTGCTGCCATCGTCCATGCTCGTAGCACCGGCCATCACTCCGATGGCGTTGCGATAAAACTCACCAGTGATGCGTGCTTCCTTTTTATTTCTGGAGAAGGTAAACATGCCGATGCCTGGAATCAACACGACGCTGGGATTAGCGTCGCGCAGTTTGGGCGAATCGGGTGTAGCGAACTTGTTGTAGTAGGCCGTATAGTTTTCGCGGTAGGCAATTAAGCCAGTGGCGATGGCTTTCTTCAACCCGTCA
Organism: Bryobacterales bacterium; assembly: GCA_043781815.1. Lineage (GTDB taxonomy): Bacteria > Acidobacteriota > Terriglobia > Bryobacterales > Bryobacteraceae > JANXSF01. Next base: position 3,371 of record JAYWBH010000085.1, read on the forward strand.
ATGGTGCCAGTCTGCGGATTCCATTCCACGTAGAACGGGCAGATGCGAGTGCGAATAAAATGATCGGGACAACTGGTGCCCAGCGCGGAAAGTTTCTTTGCGTCCTCAGAATTGGCGAAGGCCAGCGCTTCAGGACTCTGATCAAAGTGCCCGATGTTGCGACGTGTGGATGCGCATTGGCCACGAAGGTATGGAAAAATGGCGCGAGCAATTTCGTTGGGAGTTTTATGTTTGGCGAACTTCGCTCCGCTAAATAATTGCGCTCCCTTAGCCTTCTGATGCTTCATCACAAATTGACCCATCTGGTCGATTGCGGTGACGGAATTCATATAGCATTCGCGCTGGGTCATGCCCCAGGTGAACAGGCCGTGGCTACCGAGGAAGATACCATCACAGCCGGGGTTATCTGCCACCGCTTTTTGCAGCATCAAGCCCAGTTCAAAGCCCGGGCGCTGCCAGGGGAGCCAAACCATTTTATGTCCAAACTGTTTATTGAACTGTTCCATCTTTTCGCGACCGTTGGCGGATGCAGCAATGGCAATGGCCCAATCGGGATGCAGATGGTCTACATGAGGGAAGGGAAGAAACGCGTGAAGGGGAGTATCAATGGAAGCGGCCACGCGATTATCGCCAAACGCGGCCAATGGATAGTAACCCACCATTTCGTCTTCTAGCGCTTCGCCTTTGTACACCGACTGAAGCTGCACCAGACGATCCATATAGACCAGCGCAAACCCTTCGCGCTTAATGCTACCAATGTCGCCGCCACTGCCTTTTACGGCCAAAACTTGCGTTTTGTTTCCATTGAACGGGTCGGACAAATTGATTTTGGAACTGGTGTTGCCACCGCCAAAATTGGTGATGCGCAGATCCGCACCTAAAAGATTGGAGCGATAGCGAAGCAGCTCCAGGTCGTCAGGCAGCTTGGCAGCTATTGATTCGTCCCACAGATCACGCAGGTATTTCATTCTGGTTGAGGTCTCCTAGTCGATTGGAACCTCTATTCTAACAACCACGCGGGGATTGACAAAGTTTGCAGAACTAAATAGTTCAAGCTGTCGTATTAAAATGAAGTGAGGTTTTATCATGCGTTTGTTTTTAAGCGCGCTCTGCGCTGTCAGCCTGTTCGCCGCGTCGAAAGACGTGCCTGCCCCAACTTATGCCAAAGAAGTTTCGCGCATTGTTCAGACGAACTGCGAAGGCTGCCATCGACCGGGACAAATTGGCCCGTTTTCATTGACTAACTTCAAAGAAGTGAGTGCCTTCAAGAATGAAATTAAACGCGTCACTGCGGCCCATATTATGCCACCTTGGTCGGCTGTAGCAGGACATGGCGAGTTTAAGAACGAACGGCGCATGAGTGAAATTGAAATTTCTATGCTGGCCCGTTGGGTAGATGCCGGAGCTCCGATGGGCGACCCGAAAGACCTGCCTGCCAAGGCAGTGTACAACGATAGTTGGGCATTTGGCGAACCAGATCTGATTTATAAAATGCCCGAAGCGTTCTCGCTTGCTGGAAATGGCGTGGATGAATACCGCTGCTTTGTGATGCCTTCTGGTTTGACTGAAGACAAGTTTATTCGCGGAATGGAAGTGCGTCCAGGAAATCGTAAGATTGTGCATCACGTGCGGACGTTTGCTGATATGACCGGCGAAGCTCGCAAGTTGGATGCGGCTGATCCCAAGCCTGGGTTTGATTGTTCACTGGGTATGGTGGTGGCGTACAAGCGCATCGGCATTGGGGGCTGGGCTCCAGGTCTGGTTCCTGAACTTCGTGCTGAAGATACCGGGGCATTGTTTCCCAAAGGGTCGGACGTTGTGATGGAGGTTCATTATCACAAGAACGGCAAAGCAGAATCGGATATGAGCACCATTGGTGTTTATCTGAACAAGGGTCCGATTGCTCACGTTGCGAAAAGCGTGCCGATTGCCAATCCGTTCATCAAAATTCCAGCCGGTGAAGAGCGTCATGCGGAACGGGCATCCTACACGTTTCGGAAAGATGTAATCGCCACCAGTGTACTTCCGCATATGCACTTATTGGGTAATGAAATGGAGATGACGGCGGTGTTCCCAGACGGCACTCGCAAACCGCTAGTTTGGGCCAAGCCTTACGACTTTAACTGGCAGACCAACTACGTGTTCAAGGAACCCGTGTTTCTGCCTGCCGGGACAAAAGTGGAAGTGGTGGGCTACTACAACAATTCAGATTCCAATGTGAAAAATCCGAACAAGCCGTTGAAGGAAATTAAATGGGGTGAGGGTACAACAGAGGAAATGCTGGTTGGATTTATAGGCTACTACGATGCACCAGTGAAGGCTGCGGCCAGTAACGAATGAAGGATGAAGGGCAGGAATGCGGGTTCCTGCCCTAATCCTTACTGCTAGCCTTTCAACTTTTTCCGCCATGGTTTGGCGGACTTGATCGCGTCGTTGACGCAGTTGATATTTTTGACACCTTCCGTTGACAACCAATCTTCCAGTGCTTTCACACCTTTGGTTGCATAAACCGGAATGCCATCTTTCCAGGTGGCGCGGCCACAAAGCACGCCGCTGTAATCGGTACCCGCTTCAGAGGCCATGTTGAGGGATTCCACAAACTGTGCGTTGGCCACCCCAGCACTCAGGTAGATGAACGGTTTCTTTGCGACGTCGGACGCCTTGCGATAATATTCCAAAGCTTGCTTGCGCGTGTAAGCGGCTTCACCTTTGAATACGCTGGAACCTTTTACGAATTCAGCGTTGACCGGCACTTCCACTTTCAACATGTCCACTTTGTACTGTGGCTTGGAAAATTCCTTCATGCTGGCGATCACAATTTTGGGCTTTGCCTTGGCGTATTCCAGACCCTTTTCATCGCCGCCCTTGGGGTCGTAACCGATGAATTCAAGGAAGAACGGAATATCGTTGTCTTCGCATTCCGAACCAATGCGTTCGCAGAAAGCGTGCTTGATATCGTTGACCTTGGGGTCGTCAAAAGGCGAGTAGTAGATAAGGATTTTGACTGCATCGGCACCCATGTCTTTAATGCGCTTTGCCGATACATGAGGCAACAAATCTGGCAGGCGTCCGGGCTGCGTATTATCGTAACCGGAGGCTTCGTAGGCCATTAAAAGCCCGGCGTTCTTGGAACGTGCTTTGGCGGCGGGAAGGCCATATTCGGGATCAAGTAAGATAGCGCTGGCATGAGGGGTCAGCACTTTGACCACAGCAATTTTGAACTCTTCCATCTGCTGCTGGGTTACGTTCTTAGGATCGATACCTTTGGCACTTGCAATAGATTTTTGCAAGCTGCCGCGCTGATCCATGGCGGCTGCGGCAATGACGCCCGCCTTGTTGGATAGAGCCTTAAGGTGGTTCAGTTTTCCTTTAGATATTGACATTCTTTTGGGTTGATTCTCCTGAGTGGGTTTCCCCATTATAGCGTGTCCCACTTGGGCACCCTTCGCCAATATGCGTTGGCACGTCCCACATCTTTCATGATTTGCGTCCGCAATGCTTCCGGGGAAGGGAACTGCTGTTCTTCGCGCACGTGTCGATGAAAGAACAATGTGATGGCGGTGGGCTGTTCGGTAAACGGCCCCAACAGAAATGTTTCAATGGTCAGCTTATCGCCGCCAAACGTGGGGCGCATTCCGATATTTGTAATGGAAGGCACGGGCTTGTCATGGCCAGGCAGCAGCGTGCTGGTGATGTAGACACCATTGGCCGGAAGCACTTCAGCAGTGGTATCAAGATTCAAAGTGGGAACAGTTTGTTTGGCGCCAATGCCATGCCCACTTACGATTTGTCCTTCAATCGAAAATGGCCGATTCAGTAATCGACACGCTTTTGAAACTTCCCCTGCGGCTAGCAAATGGCGGATAGCGCTGGAACTGGCTATGCGACCGCGAACCACTACGGCACCGATAGCTTGCGTCAAAAATCCATACTTTGCGCCTAACTCCGCAAGCGCATGGACGTCGCCCGCCTGTTTGTGACCGAACCGAAAATTTTCGCCAACCACCACAGCTTTGGCACCCAATTTGTCTCGCAATATTTGTTGAGCGAACTGATCGGGGGAAAGGCTGGCCATGGCATGGTCGAAGGGTAAGCAGATCACTTCATCCAGGCCATACCGTTTCATTTGGGCGATTCTGGCTTCCAGCGGCATCAATAATTTTGGAGCTCGTTGTGGCGCAAGTAACTTTGTCGGATGTGGATCAAAGGTGACGGCAGCGGAAGTCCAGCCATGTTCACCGGCAATGGTGCAGACTTGCTTGATCAGTTCCTGATGTCCGCGATGCACCCCGTCGAAATTTCCAATGGTCAAAGCCCT
>JAYWBH010000086.1:0-2486 GCA_043781815.1 Bryobacterales bacterium
TTGACCTTCCGTTAATACTTCCAGAAAGTGCTCTGGAATGCCTCCACCACCCGATGCAATTACGGGAATGCGAGTGGCTCGGGAAACGGCTGCCGTCAATTGGCAATCGAAGCCTTGCTTAACACCATCGGCATCCATAGACGTCAGCAAAATTTCACCCGCACCCATTTGCTGCCCACGGGCGGCCCATTCCACAGCATCCAGCCCTTCATCCACACGACCACCTTTGGTGAAAACATTCCAACCACCATCAGGGCGTCGGCGTGCATCAATGGCCAGCACCACGGCTTGCGACCCGAACTCGCGGCTCAGTTCGCTGATCAACTCCGGCCTGCGAACAGCCGATGTATTCACGCTTACCTTGTCAGCACCAGCCATCAGAATTTTACGAGCATCCACCACACTACGAAGTCCACCGCCCACCGTAAGAGGGATAAATACTTTACGAGCAGTCCGGGCCACAACATCCACCATAGTGTTGCGTTCATCACTGGATGCAGTGATATCCAGAAACACCAGTTCGTCGGCGGATTGGTCGTTATAGCGCGAAGCCAATTCCACAGGGTCACCGGCGTCGCGCAAATTGACGAAGTTGATACCCTTCACCACACGACCACCGGTGACGTCAAGACAGGGAATAATACGTTTTGCCAGCATGGAATCAAAAGTCCAGGAGTGATCAGAGTTCGACAAAGTTTTTGACAATTTTCAAGCCTAGCGGGCCGGACTTTTCAGGATGGAACTGCACGCCGAAAACATTGCCTGATTCAAGAGCCGCCGTAAAGGGTTCGGCATATTGGCAAGTGGCCGCAGCTTGCGGAACAACGGGAACGAAATAGCTGTGCGCGAAATATAGATACGGACGTTCGCCCATGCCGTTGAACAATCGCGAGGCAGGCTTGGGTTCCACTTCATTCCAACCCATATGCGGAACTCTGGCATCTTCAGAAAAACGGCGCACCTTGCCTGCAAATAGTCCAAGCCCTTTCACCCCTGGTGCCTCTTCACTTTCTTCAAACAAGGCTTGCAGTCCCAGGCAAATTCCCAGGAACGGAATGCCCGCTTCAATGCGGTCCAGTATGGTTTGACGCACTCGCATGGCGTCCAGGGATCGCAACATTTGGCCGAAGTGTCCCACGCCGGGCAGGATGATTTTCGTGGCTTTGTTCAAGCCTTCCACATCATCTACTACGGTATAAGTTGCTCCCACTTCTGCTAACGTATTTTGCACGCTGCGCAGATTACCTGCGCCGTAATCGAATACGGCAATCATAAAAGTCCCTTGGTGGAAGGCAGTTGATCCTTCAAGCGCGCATCTTTGGAACAAGCGAATTTCATGGCTCGAGCAAAGCATTTGAAGATGCCTTCAATCTTGTGATGGTTAGACCTGCCGTAAAGAATCTTTGCATGCAAGTTGCCACCCACGTGCACCGTAAAGCCGTCAAAGAAATCGTGCAGCAGTTCGGTTTGCAAATCGCCCACCAGCACGACTTTCACTTTTTGATCGTAAACCAATGCCGGGCGACCACCAAGATCCACGGCCACAACGGCCAGCGTTTCATCCATCGGCTGCACAAAATAACCAGCCCGGTTAATGCCCTTGCGGTCACCCAAAGCTTTGGAAAATAGTTGTCCCAACACAATGCCCACATCTTCCACAGTGTGATGCTGATCCACATCCAGGTCGCCAGTTGCCTGCAACGTAAGGTCGAAACCGCCGTGCTTGGTGAACAGTTCCAACATGTGATCCAGGAAGCGGATGCCCGTATGAATGTCGTACTTGCCCTTACCTTCAATCTTCAACGATCCGCGAATTTGCGTTTCTTTAGTGATGCGTTCAATGGAAGAAGTTCTTACTGGCAAAGGAATTTCTCCAGTTGGTTGATGTCGTCCAAAACAGCTATGGCACCTTCGTCCCATAACAATTTCGTTGTAAGTTCCGCTTGCAAACCATCGGGGTGGCTGATGCCGATGAAGGGCAACCCAGCCGCTGAAGCCGAGCGCGCGTCGTCCACTGTATCGCCGATGTAAAAATATTCAACATCAGGAATCATCGTCTGAATCAGTTCCAGACCCTCTGGGGCGGGCTTGCCCAACATCACTTCATCGGCTCCAATCAATGGTTGAAACTTCAAGCCAGGTGCGAAACGGTCCAGCGTCATCTGCGCTTCTTCTTTGGTTCGACCAGTAAAAATTGAGAAACGATATTTCTGATGCAGCCGTTCCAGCGACCCCGGATTTGCAATCCAACGTTCGCGCCACATCAACCCTTCTTCGGGAGTTGGGCCGAAAAAGATTTTTTGAAAGTAGTCCACCACGGTCGCATATTCTACGTTGGTCCCCAGGTCAGCAGCTATCTTTTGTGACAGCAACCAATCGTTGTTGTAGCCGCCCTGGTGTTTATAATCCTGAATCAAATTGCGGGTGATTTGTTTTCCGGTGAAGTGTTCCACAGTTGTGCAAATGGCGGCGCGGTAGGATTCCTG
>JAYWBH010000087.1:0-2485 GCA_043781815.1 Bryobacterales bacterium
TGGCGCAGACTGGGATGGCCGAGCGAACGATGGTTCTATTTTTCTCCGATAACGGTGGCTTGCGCTATGAAGGTAAGTCAAAGCAGGCGGTGACGGACAACGCGCCTTTACGTGCAGGCAAGGGGCATCTTTACGAAGGTGGGATTCGGGAGCCGCTGATTGTGCGTTTTCCTGGTGTGGTGAAGGCGGGAAGTGTGGTGAGAACTCCAGTATCGAGCGTTGATTTCTTTCCGACGGTGTGCGATCGCGCAGGGGTTGCGGCGGGCGACGTGGATGGCGTCAGTCTGATGCCTCTGTTGCGCGGCGGGAGTTTGAAGCAGCGTGAACTGTACTGGCATTATCCGCACTATTCTAATCAGGGCGGGGAACCGGGAAGTGCGATTCGCGATGGCGAGTGGAAGCTCATCGAATTTTTCAAGGATAGTCGGCAGGAGTTATTTCATTTAACAGTGGATGAAGGGGAGAAGGTAAATCTGGTGGCCGCGCAGCCGCTCATTGCGAAACGGTTGGCGGCGAAGCTGGCTGCTTGGCGGAAAAAGTCTGGGGCTATTGTTCCGGTGAAGAATCCGGCTGCCGATCCAGCGTGGCCAGGACTTGGTTTGACCGGTGATGAGGTGCCGACTCCGCTCGCAGACCCCGTTCACGCTCGCTGATTTTAACAAGGAAAAGAGCGGTCATCCCAGTGCGCGTCCAAGGGACAGGGCACCTTCTCGTAGAACTGGCAGAAATCGCTCAGTCATCTCTTCAATCGTCACTCGGGAAGCGTGCACTCCTGTGTTCATGGCCGCAACGGTGCGACCGTTCCGCGTTACCACTGGAACAGCAATTGACCGCAGCCCCAGTTCCAACTCTTCATCCACTATGGAATAACCTTGATCCCGCACAATCCGCAGTTCTGCTGCCAGCTTAGACTTTTGAGTAATGCTCTTGGGTGTGTGGGCCTTCAATTCAACGTGTTTCAGGTAGGATTTTAATTCCGAATCAGACAGCGCTGCAAGAAGTAGTCGACCCATGGAAGTGCAGTAGGCTGGCAGCCGACTGCCAATGGATAGGCCCACAGACATGACTCGATTGGTGGCCGACCTGGCCAGGTACACGATCTGGTCCCCTTCCAGAACACTCAACGAACTGGATTCGTGGATGGCGGCGCTGATTTCTTCCAGAATGGGCAGGGCAAGTGTGGCCAACGAATGCGACGAAAGAAACGAGAATCCAAGTCGCAATACCCGGCTGCCCAATTGAAATTTGGAACCGTTGCGGCTGGCATAGCCCAGGTGTTCCAGCGTAATCAATAGTCGACGAACGGCTGCCCTGGAAAGCGCGGTTTTGTTAGACACCTCGCCAACGGTTACCCCATCGGGTCGGTCTTGAAAAGCTTCAATGACCGTTAAGCCGCGGGCTAGGGAGAGCACAAAGTCGGGATTGCCTTCAAATTGTTTATAATCCAGCACTCGCCGATTATCGCACGCTAAATGGTCTTGACGGGAGGGCGAGCTGTATGCGAATATCGCCCTTATCGGCGATATTCGCGCGGCGCCATGGAATTTCTAAGTCTACAAAACGCAATCTCTAAACACGTAAAAGACGGCGATCAAGTCGCCTTGGAAGGATTTACGCACCTCATTCCTTTTGCTGCGGGGCATGAGATTATCCGGCAAGGTCGTCGTGACCTGACCCTTATCCGCATGACTCCCGACCTGCTCTACGACCAGATGATTGGCATGGGCTTAGCTCGTAAGCTGGTATTTTCCTGGGGCGGAAATCCCGGCGTTGGTTCGCTGCACCGCTTTCGTGATGCCGTGGAACGAGGTTGGCCGCAACCATTGGAAATTGTCGAGCATAGTCATGCCGCCATGGCCAACGCTTATGACGCCGGTGCTGCGGGGCTGCCTTGCGCTTTTTTTCGTGGCTATCGTGGCAGTGATTTGCCCAGCGTCAACCCGGACATCCGCTTTGTGCAATGCCCGTTTAGCGGTGAAGAACTCACCTGCATTCCTTCCTTGCGTCCCGATGTAACTATTGTTCATGCGCAAAAATCGGACAGGGCAGGGAACGTCCTGATTGAAGGAATCATTGGTGTTCAAAAAGAAGCAGTGCTAGCGGCGCGGCGCGCGGTGGTGACGGTGGAAGAAATAGTGGATGACTTTGGGCCACGCAGTTCCAACGCGGTGATTCTTCCGGAATGGACGCTGAGTGCGGTGGTGCTGGCACCCAATGGAGCGCACCCATCGTATGCCCACGGCTATTATGCAAGAGACAATGCCTTCTACATTGCCTGGGACGACATTGCGCGCGAGCGTGAAAAGTTTCAGGAATGGATGCGGGAGAATGTGTTGCGATGACCTATACTCCAACAGAAATGATGACCGTTGCCGCAGCGCGGGCGTTGAAGAATGAGGATGTTTGTTTTGTTGGAATCGGGTTGCCATCGGCGGCATGTAATCTGGCAAGGCTTACTCATGCGCCGCACATCAAGTTGATTTAT
>JAYWBH010000088.1:0-2482 GCA_043781815.1 Bryobacterales bacterium
GTAAACAAACTTTCCATCGATGCGGGCCAGCGACCCGTGGGCGCCTAACGTCATGGCTGCGCAACGCATACCGTATTCTTCCTGAATCATTTCCAGAGCTTTGAAGGGATCGCGTTCGTTGGTCCAACTTACTGGAAATTCGCTGGATGCCACCAGGTAATCTACGTTGGGTAAGACTTTGTCGAAGCCATGGTAAATGGTGTCCACATCAACCGTGACTGGGATTCCATGGGAATGGGCGATTTGAGCAGCTTTTGCAACGGCAGGAGTATCGTGCCCATCAATGTGCAGCATCCGGGCGCAGGTGATCATTTCCGGGGTGATTTCGGAAGGATCAAGTTGCAAACCATCGGGTCGGCGCCAAAGGACTGTTCTTTCCCCGGTGCTGTGGTCAATGATGATGTATGCCGATTGATTGGCACAACCCTGGCGCACCTGGACATGGTCCAAGTTGATGCCCGTGCCACTGAGGCTATCCATTTGAATGCGGCCGCGTTCATCGTCACCACAAGTGCCAATGTACTTTACCCGCATGCCGAGTTTGGCGCAGGCCACCATGGCGCTGGCCACTTGCCCACCGGGACTCAAGATTTCCTGGCTGAACGGTTCCTTGCCTGCATAGGCGGGAAATTTAGGAACTATGAGCAAGGTGTCTGTGGCGTTTAAGCCAACGCCGACAATATCGAACTGAGACATAAACCTTTGAATGTAGCATGGTGCAGGCGCACGCAATGATATCCTTACGGGATGCAATTTCCGATCAAGCCATGTCCGCTAATCTCGAAAATTGAGTGTCGGCCTTTCATACCTGCCCTGTCGGCTTGTAGGAGGGTAATTTTTTGAATCCAAATACTGCGTCTAAGACAACCAAAATTGTGGTTGCCTCGACGGTGATGTTGTCCTTCATCTCGTTCTGGAGAGCCGCTGCCATTGTCTTATGTGATTTGGCATCTTCCTCGTTTTATGCAGGCGGCATTGCCGAGACGGCCGTGGGACGTTCTGCACCTTGGTTCATCCTGGGAATCATGTTGTTTGGCTGGGCCATTCGCGCCTTCTATCTGGAAAGTTGCAGCATGTTTGTGCGCGGGGGTGTTTACCGCGTGGTGCATGAGGCCATGGGTGGAACCATAGCCAAATTTTCAGTTTCGGCATTGATGTTCGATTATGTGCTGACCGGGCCGATTAGCGGAGTAAGCGCAGGTCTTTATCTGGCTGGATTGGTTAACGAAATTGCGGAACTGGCCGGGCACAATGAATTCAAGGTTCCAGCGCAAGGATTTGCCGCATGCCTTGCAGTTATTGTGACCGTCTACTTCTGGTGGCAAAATACGCGCGGCATGCATGAAAGCAGCACCAAGGCGCTGCGCATTATGCAACTCACCACGGTGATGGTGGGCATGTTGATTGTCTGGGCGATCATCACACTGTTCGTGAAGGGATTTCAACCCATCACCTTCCCCACTTCGGAAACTATTAAGTTCGGACCGAATGCGCTGGGCTGGCTGAAACATTCTTCCCTGCCGAATTTTCTGCCGATCGCAATCATGATTGGGCTGGGCCATTCGCTGCTGGCCATGAGCGGTTTTGAAACGTTGGCCCAGGTGAACCGTGAAATCGCCCATCCTAAGCATCAAAATCTGAAAAAAGCGGGTAACGTTATTTTTGTATACAGCTTAGTGTTTACTACGCTGGTAAGCTTTCTGGCGGTGATGTTCATTCCCGATCAGGAACGAACGGGACTTTATATTGACAACTTAATTAGCGGTATTGCCATGCATCTGTCGGGTCCACTCTATGCCCGGCTGGCCTTCCATGGTTTTGTTGTGGTGGTGGGGACGGTGATTCTTTCCGGTGCGGTGAATACTTCCATTGTCGGATCGAATGGCGTGCTTAGCCGGGTTGCTGAAGATGGCGTTCTGCCCGATTGGTTCCGCAAGCCGCACGAACGTTTCGGCACCAGCTATCGGATGATCAGTTTGGTTGTCTGCATGCAAATTCTGACCATCATTTTGAGTGGTGGCAACATGGTGCTGCTCAGCGAAGCCTACGCTTTTGGCGTGGTCTGGAGTTTTTCAATGCTTGCACTCAGCTTGCTGGTATTGCGTTTCAAGCGCCCAGGAGAGCGGGAATACCGTGTTGGCTGGAATCTGTACGTCAGCGGTAAAGAGATTCCCATTGGGCTTGGGCTGATTACTGCGTTCCTGTTTCTGTTGGCATTGACGAACCTTTTCACAAAAGAAATCGCAACAATTTCCGGGCTGTTGTTCACCATGATTTTCTACGTGATGTTCTATTTTTCAGAAAAGTATAATCGAAAGAAAAATGCGGGCATCGATAGCGGGACGGAAAAATTTCAGGTTGAAACGCAGGCTGAAGTGACTAATATTCGACCTGGCTGCGTGCTTGTGCCTGCCAGCAATCCCAATTTGTTAGGGCATGTCCGTCAGGCAATTGAGAAAACGGACATTCGGCATATGGATGT
>JAYWBH010000089.1:0-2478 GCA_043781815.1 Bryobacterales bacterium
TGTGCCTGCGGACAATAGCAGTTACTCGCTGGCCGACTTCCTGTTCGGGCTGCGCAGCCAATACTCGCTGGCCAATTACGTGGTGGGCAACTATCGCCAGCACATGAACTTCATGTATGTGCAGGACGACTTCCGAGTGAACACTAAGTTGACCTTGAACATGGGCCTACGCTACGAGTATGCGACTCCGCGTTGGGAAAGGGACAATGTTCTATCGAACTACGACCCGGCTTCAAACTCCATAGTGAAGGCCAAGAATGGCAGTTTGTTTGATCGGACGTTAGTGAACTCCGACCGTAACAACTTTGCTCCCCGGCTGGGACTGGCTTATAGCTTGACGCCGAAGACTGTGATCCGCGGCGGCTACGGCATTAGCTACGTCCATCAGAATCGCGTGGGATCGGCTGATTTACTGGGCATTAACGGACCACAGGTGGTGATTGCGACCGTCAACCAAACTAACCCGGTGGACCCGTCGTTCCGAACCACGCAGCAAGGTTACCCTCTCGGTTTGACGGACCCCAAGAATTTCAATCCTCTGCTCTCCAACATCACTTACATTCCCAAGGACCTCCAGGCACCTTTAATTCAAAGTTACTTTGCTTCTGTCCAACGGGAGGTGATGAAGAATCTGGTTGTCGATGTTGCTTATGTCGGTAACCATGGCAATAATATTCCGGTGATTGCCGACTATAACCAAGCTGCGCCACAGCCTTCGGCGACAGCGAACTTGAGCCTCCAGGCGCGCCGCCCCATTCCGCAGTTCGCCGCCATCACTTGGTTCAATCCGGCCGCTTACTCCACCTACAACGCTCTGCAGGTGAAGGTGGAGCGCCGCTTCAGCGGGGGCCTTCAATTTCTGAACTCGTTCACGTTGAGCAAGGCGATTGACACAGCGGCCCAGTCGCTTGATACCAGCGGCGGCAACGACGCCAGTCCGCAGAATGTGCGCAATCTGGAAGCCGAACGTGGCCCGTCCAATTACGACCAACGCGTAACCAACATTTTCAGCTTCGTCTATCAATTGCCGTTTGGCGTGGGTCGGAAATACCATAGCGGTGCGTCGCGGACCGTGGATGCGGTAGTTGGAGGTTGGGAGATCTCTGGCATCAACACGTTCCTTTCGGCACCGCCGTTGAATCTGCGGGCGTGGGCCGGATCGATTCCGGCGGCGTTCCAGGTAGTGGGCAATCTGTCAGGATTTCGAGGTGGAGAAGTATATCGTCCGAATGTTACCGGCGACATTTACGCGCAGAATTCTCCAGACATTACCAACGGCTTCTTTAACCCGGCCAATGTAACATTGCCGACGGACCCGAGCCAGCCCTTTGGCAATGCCTCGCGAAACTCCGCCCGAGCCCTGCCTCTCAACCAGTTGGACTTTGGCCTGTTTAAGTCGTTCGCACTCCCTCGCGAATCAATGCGACTGCAGTTCCGGGCCGAGTTCTTCAACCTGTTCAATACAACGAATCTTGGTTTGCCGAATACGGACCGGGCCAGTGCGGCGTTCGGCACGATCCGCTCCACTTTCCCGGCGCGGCAGATTCAGTTTGCGCTTAAGTTCTACTTTTAGGCAGCGGGATTTATCGGAGTGGGAGTGGAAGCGACGCGACGTGTTCTAACATCTAAATCATCGCTTTCATCGCCCTTTGAGTAGCAGCAGAATCTCTTGTTGCTGGGCCTTCGCCTCGGGTGAGCCAGACCCGCTGCGACCTGTATTGTTCAGGACCAGTTGCATGGCCGTCGAACCATTTTTGTTGCGGATCATTGGATCGGCCCCGTGGTCCAGAAGAGTACGTACCGCGCCCGCGCAACGTGTTCGAACAGCGCGGTGCAGCGGAGTGGCTCCATCCATATTCTGTGCGTTCGGGTCGGCGCCCGCTTCAATCAGGCACACAATGGTCGCTGCTTGCGCACGCGGATCCCAGTTGGCCGAGCCAGGACTTCCAAATGCAGCCGCGTGCAGCGGTTCAGACCCACGCCGGTTCTTCGCCCCCAGTGGGGCTCCGGCCTTGATCAATTGTTCGGCCATTTTGTGGCGATACGCTGCAGCGGCGAAATGTAACGCCGTATCGCCGGAATAGATGTAGTGCCCTATTTCTTTGATGAAGCACGGGCTGGGTCCCGGCCCTGGGCTCGGCCCCTGACGTGTTGCTCCCTGGGAGAAACTCGCGGTCGCAAGTGCTGACGACCCGTTCATCAGTCTAGAAAAAAGCGCGCCATCGTTGTCGACAATTGCGTCTACTAATCTTCGCAGAGATTGTTTTGAAGTCCCCGCATCCATGTTTCTGCCCACGAAACCTAGCATCCCATACGAATCGAGCCCGCAAAACGCCTTAGCGTAGAGTTTCTAGGACTGCCCGATGACAAGATTCTCACGTGCCGCCTCAACCACCTCTTTGGTCACTGACCGAAGGGCGTTGATTTCAAGAATCCGCTCGACTTGCGTCAGGAGGCGATTCAGCAGCCGGAAGTTGC
>JAYWBH010000090.1:0-2471 GCA_043781815.1 Bryobacterales bacterium
TTTCGGCAAATAAACCGCACTACAGGAATCAGTCTCCCAGACGCGTACCGATGCCACTTGCACGGTCGCACTGGGAGATTTCTCTTTTAAAACCTTGCCGAACTCGTCAGCAATGAACTTTGCTACATTTTCAGCCGACGGATTGATCTGATCGAACGGCGGCGTGTCATTCAGAAATTTATGATCCAGCCGACCAATGATTTCATCCAGCCAGGCCTTGATCTGTATGAAATCTGCAAGCAGCCCACAATCATCCAATTGCGGGCCTTCCAGCTTCAATTCGCTGCGCCAGTTATGGCCATGAATCGGTTCCGTGGCACCTTTGTAATTACGTAAGGCATGGGCTGCCGGAAACTTGTTCTCCACTATAATTTCAAACATCGAAGAATTTCTCCACATCGGCCATCTGGGTAGTGAACCCGTAGTCCGGTAAGCTATCGAAAAAGATTTGTCCGTAACGGGTCTTGGTAATGCGGTTGTCCAGAATAGACAGCACACCGCGGTCGGACTTGCTCCGAATCAGTCGCCCAAACCCTTGCTTCAAAGCGATGGCCGCCTGCGGAACCTGGTAATCGTTGAACGGGTTCCCGCCAGCAGCCCGTAGGGCATCAATGCGAGCCCCGACGACCGGGTCATTGGGAACCGCAAAGGGAAGCTTGTCGATGATTACGCAGCTTAGCTGCTCACCCTGCACGTCCACCCCTTGCCAGAAAGCTGATGTGGCGAATAGCACGCAATTCGGGGTCTTGCGAAATTCGTCCAGCAGTACACTGCGCGGTGCGGTGCCTTGCAACAGCATCGGCCACTTGCTGACCTGCCCTACCTTATCGTGGAACGTGCGCATGGCCTGATTGCTGGTACACAACACAAACGCCCGGCCGCGACTGTGCCGCAGTATTTCAGCAATCTCTTCGGCAGCAGCGGCGGTGAACGCATGGCTGCGCGGATCGGGCAGATGCTGGGGAACGTAAAGCAGCGCCTGCTTGGGGTAATCGAACTGGCTTTCTACAATCAAAGGCCGCGCACTGGGGACTCCCAGCCGTTTTTGAGCGAACGCGAAATCACCGGATACGGCAAGCGTCGCCGACGTCATGATCACCGTCGAAACATTGCTGAAAAGCTTTTCCGCTAACAGGGGCGAAACATCAATTGGGGTAGCTTGCAGAAAGCAACCGCGACCCCGCCGTTCAATGTAATAAACCTGGCTCTTATCGGGATTCTCCACCCACAGCCGCAAATTGCCCACCAAGTCGCGCAGGCGGTTCACCAGCGGAATCAGTTCTTCGGGTGCACTTTTGATGAATTGCAGCAGCGTCCCCAAAAGTTCCAGCACCGTTTGGAAATCGAAATATTCGCCAGCATGTTCGGTGAGGATTTCCGCATGACCTGAAAATCCAACGCGACCTTCTGACGCCGGGAAAATGTCGAAAAACTTACCGGCGCGTTCCTCCAACATGATGAGCGTCCGATCCAATTCCTGCGTCCCAAAGTTTTTCCGCCGGGCAATGGCCACAATGTCGCGCTTCAGCTCCAGGATCTGGTAGTTGGAAATGGACAGCCCGAAGTATTGCCCGGCGACGTCCTCCATTTCATGGGCTTCGTCGAAGATCACGGCGTCGTAGTTGGGAATGATGCCGCCGTGGTCGGTGTCCTTCACGGCGAGGTCGGCAAAGAACAGGTGATGGTTGACAATGATAATGTCGCTTTCATGAGCGCGGCGCTGCATTTCGGTGATAAAGCAACGTTCGTACTGCTGGCATTTGGAGCCGGTGCACAGTTCGCGACGGGCGTCCAACTTGGCCCAGGCGGTGGAATTTTCTGGCAGCGCGGCAATTTCAGCACGGTCACCGGTGATGGTGGTTTTCTCCCACTCTTCAATGATGTGGAAATCGTTGACTTCTTCCAGGCCGGAAAGAACGGGCTCGGTAGCCGCATCGTACACTTTTTGGCGGCAAACATAATTAGCCCGCCCTTTCATATAGCTCACTTTCAACAGCCCAGGCATGTTTTTGTCCAGGAACGGGACGTCCTTTAAGTACAACTGCTCTTGCAGATTTTTGGTGCCTGTAGAGATGACAATGCGCTTGCCGGAAAGGATGGCCGGAATCAGATAAGCCAGCGTTTTCCCAGTGCCAGTGCCTGCTTCCACAAGCAGGTGCCGCTTTTCCTTGATGGCAGCTTCCACCGCTTCCGCCATATCCAACTGGCCTTGGCGGAATTCATGGTTAGGGTGCCATGCTTTTAGATTCCCCTTGCGACCGAAGAAAGACTTGACGGCGAACTTGGTCATTGTGGAAGACAGCTACCTACTCCTCAGAGGTGACGAAGTTGGTCACCTCAGCATCGCGGACGCCGTAAACTTTGCGAATCATGCGACAAATTTCCGAGGCCAGCTTCTGCGGCTTCTCTCCTTCACTCAAATCGATTTCGACCTTCAGGTACAAATCAAGACGCGCCATACTTCGATGATA
>JAYWBH010000091.1:0-7641 GCA_043781815.1 Bryobacterales bacterium
ACTCCCGGAACCAGCGCCGGGTTGGAACGGTATGGCCAACTCGCGAGATGGGGTCCGCCTGCCCGCAACGGGGCCTGCCTCGGCGCAAACGAATTTGGCAGTGTAATTTATGTGACAGTCACCATCATGTGTTTGCCCATTTTGATCCGGGGCGGTGCAATGGGCAGCTTGGTCTCGGGCGTCCCTCGGCCGTGATGCCGCAGGCGTCTGATTCATCACAAATCTGGTATCACCCAGTAAAGTTCCTTATAAGGCCCAAAGTCTTGTTTGTCCCAGTCGTAACACTTCCACTCAGTGTTATCGTTGCTGGCCCACCGGCAGTTAGTGCAGGAGGAATGAGGATAACCTCAGAAATTGTTCGTTTGGAACCTATCAACCTGTCCGTACTGTTGGCGGGCAAAGCGATGCGGCAAGTGTCATGGGCGTCGGACGATGCTCGAAGGCATTGTTGAAATTCCGGCGTCCCCGAATCAAGGTTTATGCTGCAAGAAAGGTTTGCCGCAATATAATCAACTTCACATTTGTGACAGGCATCATTGACACAATATGTCAATCCGTCGCCGGGAACATCAGTCCAGCCAAGGCCTGGTGGTCTGCTTTGGGCTGATCCATCTAGAATGACCATCTCATCAAGTCCGGTCCCGGTCACTCTAAGTTCAATACTCGCAGGGCTACAAAAGTCCACTTCACAACCTGCTCCATTTTGCCAGCGATTGTAGCTTTCCTCAGCCGTAAGAATAACGAATTTTCACCCTTGTGGGACCGTAACCTGTATACATTGGGGCTGATTGCCGGTCATCACCACTCTACCAGTGGAACCAGATGAAGGACATGACTGCCCAAAAATCATGGAGAACCCACCAATTACAAACAGACACTTGAAAAATCAATTGTATGGACTAAGCATATTAAGATTAAAATACCCTTTCAATTGGTACTTTAGTGCCTATTCTATGGGTTGTCAATGGGACTAATGGGTCAGACTTTACTTGACTAAATATTCCCTTTCCTAAACTCTTCCGCCAACTGATCGCTTCCCCTCCACGCAACAGCCAAAATCGTCAACGTCGGATTCTTCTCTGTTGCCGTTGGGAAAATTGCCCCGTCCATCACGTACAAATTCTTCACCTCGTGCGCCTGCCCGAAGCTACTCACCGCACTCCGCTTTGGATCGCTGCCCATGCGCACTGTTCCATGTTCATGAATCGCACTGCCCGCCAGGGCCAGCTCTCCGCGCTTGAACGGCAGGATCTCTGCCTTCGCTGCACGCAGAATGGATTCCGCCGTATCGTACATCTCATCTACCATTTTGCGTTCGTTATCGGAAATCTTGAAGTCAATCCGCACAACGGGCACGCCGTAACGATCCTTGGCCGTCCCATCCACCGTCACCCGATTGTCAGCGCGTGGCAGTACTTCGCCATATGGATGCAATGCCACCATGGCTGGGTAACGATTCTTCACTGACTTCTTGAAGTCCACTCCAAAGCCAGGCAAAGACTTCGCGAATTCTGCACTGGCTTGCGCACCGGTGGACCAGAATTGCGATCCGAATCCACGCAGATAATCACGCTTGCGACCATCCCGATGATTGAACCTAGGCATGTAGATATGCTCACCGCCAATGCCATCGTCATTTTGTGTTTTGCCACCACGCAATTCGGGAACGAAGCCGTACATGTGGAAGCGGGTTTGCTCTGTCAGATAACGACCAATGACATCATTGGAATTCGCAATGCCATTGGGATATTTCGACGATTTAGAGTTCAACAGAATACGCGTGGAATCAATACAAGATGCGGCCATCACCACGATGCGCGCTTGAATTGTATGTTCCTGCTTAGTGTTGCGGTCGAAATATTGCACGCCGCTGGCCAGACCCTTGTCGTCCACCAACACCCGAGCCACTACCGCATTGTCGATCACTTGCAGCTTGCCGGTCTTCATCGCAGGTTCCAAAAGATAGTCAGTGGAGTTGAAGAAAGCTCCAATATCGCAGCCTTTACCGCAGGCGCCGCAATAGTGGCAGGGCGCGCGTCCGTTGTGTTCTTTCGTAAGAACAGCACGCCTGCCAGCAACAATGGAAACGCCAATGCTCTTGGCTGCTTTTTGCATCAGCCGTTCGCCGCAGCGGGGGCTTGGCGCGGGAAGCATGTACTTGCTACCGGGCAGGGAATCCTGATCGTCGGTGCCACCGCAAACGCCAATCAACTGTTCCACTTTATCGTAGTAAGGGGAAACGTCGGCATAGCGTAACGGCCAGGGGATTTCCCAACCATCCTTTTCTGGACCAGTGAAATCGACGTCGGAATAGCGTAGCGAGACTCGGCCCCAAATGTTGGTCTTCCCACCACGACCCCACACACGAGTCAAGTCAAACGGCTGTCCTGCGGGCGTTTCAAACGGTTGTTCTTTCGTATCGAGTACCATTTGCGGAGGTCGTAAGCCGCGCTCCAAACGGTCGCGCCACTCCCACGGTTTTACGTGTGACCAGAACTGTGCTTTGTTGAACTTTTGACCAGCATCCAGCACAGTTACGTTGACGCCTAGCCGGGTCAGGTTCCAAGCCGTCATACCGCCTGCGGCACCGCTGCCGATAATTACCACGTCATGTTTCTTTTGCGATGTTTGTGCGTACATGATTTATACCTGATGCTCCGGGTGCGTGCAGCCGGGAAATTCTTTCAAGAAAGTATTGGCGTTCCAGCCCAGTTCCTGTTGCAAACCTTCTTTAGTGGAATAGTAACCATCCACCGTTGCGTCCTTCAACAGCTTGAAAAATGCAGCGCGGCTGGTGCCTTCTTCTTTACTGAACGCGGTGAGCATGGCCACCTGTTCCGGCTCCGATAAATCCACGAAAGCTTTGCCATCTTTTTTACGAGCATCGCCGTTCAATGAAGCAATGCCGCGCCTGAAATCTGTTCCCAGCTTGGCTCGCGACCTTGCATTACCATCAATGATGAAGTGAACGCTGGCGTCGGCAGCGCCTGGCGTATCGGTGCGTGGGATGATCAGATCCACCAAGCGGGACAGCGTCTTCATCTCATCAGCGCTGAAGAATTTGGCCACTTTTCTGGTGGCTTTCAATTCCACCAAAGGAGCTTCATGTTGATGTTCCTGGGCGACGGCCAAAGGCACAGCGGCTGCGGCCAGTGCAGTTTGAATTGCTTGTCGGCGAGTTTTCATAGGTCCATGCCCATTCTATCGAAGCTACAATGATTGTGTTGGATACGACTTTACCTGAGATTGATCTTCATGGGCTGCTACGCCAGTTTTGGGGATTTGACGAATTTAGACCGCAACAAGAAGCCATCATTCGCTGCCTTCTTGCTGGGCGTGATGCCGCAGTTGTAATGCCCACTGGCGGTGGAAAATCGCTGTGCTATCAGTTGCCCTCTCTGGTTGGCAACGGGACCACGGTGGTGATCTCTCCACTCATTGCCCTAATGCATGATCAGGCCGAACAACTTGCACAAATGGGAATTTCTTCCGCAGTGCTGAACAGCAGCATGCCTTTCGCAGAACAACAAAAAGTGATGTGGGATGCCAAGCGTGGGGTTTATCGGTTGCTGTATTTATCGCCAGAACGGATGGCTCGTGAAGGTACGATTGATTGGCTGCATAATATTCCACTGGCACTTTTTGCCATTGATGAGGCGCACTGCATTTCCGAATGGGGGCACGAGTTTCGTCCAGAGTATAGAATGCTGGGTCGGCTGCGGAACAACTTTCCTGACGTCCCAATCGCAGCGTTTACAGCATCTGCCACGCAAAAAGTTCGGCACGATATTATTCAGCAGCTCGGGCTGGATCAGCCTGGAAAATACATTCGTAGTTTCCACCGTCCCAACCTTCACTTTGTGATTCGGCAGTGCGATTCCAAAACCCAGTTTGATCTTCTACTGAAAACGTTGAAGGCGCATGAAGGCAGCACGGTGATTATCTATGCGCCAACCATCTCCGCCGTTGAAACCACTGTGGATGATTTGGGGCAAAACGGAATTGAAGCCGTCGCCTATCACGGGCAAATGGGGGCTGAAGCGCGCAGGCGTAATCAGAACCTGTGGATGGCTGATGAAGTGCGCGTGTTGGTGGGCACGTTGGCCTTCGGCTTGGGCATCAATAAGCCGCATGTGCGGGCTGTGATCCACTTGGCACTTCCGAAATCGTTAGAGCAGTTTTACCAGGAAGCGGGTCGTGCCGGTCGTGATGGGGAAGCGGCGGATTGCCTGTTATTGTGGCAGAAAAAAGATATTGGTCTGCTGGCTTATTTCATTGAACAGTTGAAGGACAAAGAAGAACGCAACCGCGCTTGGGATCGCTATAGAGTGATGCGCGAATTCGTGGAAGGAGCTGCGTGCAGGCCCCGCACCCTCTGCAAATACTTCGGCGAAACTCCCAAGTGGGAAAGCTGCGGGGCCTGCGATGTTTGCGGGTATACGCTGGCCTGGCTGGATGCAAAGACTTTGGCCACAGACAAAAAGTTGCTTCCATTGAAGTCGGAGACTTCGGTAGACGAAGGCTTGCGGGATTACCTGCGCAAGTGGCGTTTGGCAATGGCCAAGCAAACCAAGCAGCCAGCCTTCATCATTCTTCACGATGCCACCATTGACGATTTGGCTCGACGCGTTCCGCACAGTTTTCCTGATCTGTTGAAAGTGTTTGGCATTGGGCAGGCGAAGGCTGAAAAATTAGGTGCTGAAATTTTGGCTGCGATTCAAGCGTTTGAAAGCGGCCACAGGCTGGACGATCCTGATCAGCATGGGCCCAAGCTCTCGCCTGCTGAAATCACGTTGCAGCTTCTTCAAGGTGGGAAATCCATTGCCGAGATCGCTCAAATTCGCGATCGAAAAGTGGAAACCATCATCAGCACAATTTGTTCCTTGGTGTCATTAGGAAAAATTGAGTGGCAGCCAACTTGGATGACGGCAGAACGTCGTAAGTTGATTGAAGATGCCGCCCATCAAATGGGTTTTGAAAAAGCCAGTCCGATTAAAGAAATACTTCCACCCGAAATCAGTTTCGGCGAGATCCGGCTGGTGCTGGCTGACCTTTCCAAAAATCAATAGGTTCTGGAATTGCCGCCCCATCTTTTCTAGGTGACGACGCCCCATAGTGCATTTTCTTTGAGGTGTCTGTAAGCACCGCTTGGCCACCGCCCATTTGACCAGAATATTCGCCGCGAACGTCCAGGTAATGACCGCGTTTGGTAAGCTCTTCTCTTGCGGCTGCGGGAACTCTGCTTTCAATGAGTACGTCACAACCCCCTAATGTTTGGCGAGTGAAGCGAGGTGCCTCAAGTGCTGCTTGAATGTTCATGCCATGGTCAACGATATTCGAAACAAATTGCGCATGGGCCATCGCCTGATTGGCTCCGCGCATGATTCCAAACCCGATCTTCTGATCACCTTTTTCCATGAAGGCAGGAATGATGGTGTGAAAGGGACGCTTGCCAGGTGCCAGCACATTGGGATGTTGCGCTTCAAACGTGAAGCCACCAGCGCGGTCGTGCAGGTGAAAGCCGAAGTCATCCACAACAACGCCAGAGCCCCACAGATCGGAAATGCTTTGAATCCAAGAGACAATATTTCCTTCCTTATCTACCACGGAAAGATAGATAGTATGCGAGCCTTTATCGGGCTCCCCTTGCGAGACACTGCAGGTGGCTTTTTCTGCGTCGATCAATTTTGACCGCTCATTGGCATAGGTTTTAGAAAGCATTCCTTGGGTAGGAACGCTGACAACTAATGGGTCGGCATTGTAAGCGCGCAGATCCTGATAGGCCAACTTCTGCGCCTCAATCTTCAAGTGAAACGCATCGGCACTCAAGGCATCTTTTTCTGGAAGCGGGAACTTTTCCATAATGTTCAACATCATCAGAACAGCAATGCCTTGGCCATTGGGAGGCATTTCGTAAATCTTCCAGCCCCGATACATCGTTGAGATGGGGTCGATCCATTCCGATTGGAAACTAGCCAAGTCGCTAGCGGTCATGGTGCCGCCCAGGCGCTTCGATGTTTTCAAAATCGACTGGGCAATGGGGCCTTTGTAATACGCATCGCGACCGTTTTTGGACAGCAGCTCAAAGGCATTGGCCAATTGCGGGTTGTGGAACTTTTCACCAACCTCCGGGGCGCGACCTTTAATTAAGTGGCTTAGCCGGGCATTCTGATCTGATTCCAATTTGCCGACGGTGTGAGACCAATCGTATTGAATAATTTCGGTCACTGGAAATCCAGTGCGAGCATAGTGAATGGCCGGTTCAAACAGGTCGCGCCATGGCAAGCGGCCAAAGCGTTGATGCATTTTCGCCCATCCATCCACTGCACCTGGAACTGAGACGGTGTGGATTCCAGAAGCAGGCATGTTGTAATGCCCTTTGGCTTTCAGGGCCGCAATGGTCATGCCCTTCGGTGTGGGGCCACTGGCATTCATGCCGGTAAGCTTGTTCAGTTTCGCATCCCAATGCATAGCAAACAGATCGCCACCCATTCCGCACATCATCGGTTCCACCACGGCCAAAACGGCGTTGGCAGCAATGGCCGCATCCACTGCCGAACCTCCACGAGCCAGTATTTGCGCTGCTGCCTGTGACGCAAGTGTCTGGCTTGTAGCGGCGATTCCCTGAGTTGAAATCACCATGGATCGGGCTTGCCAACGCTCTTGTCCAATAGCCAGAAATGGAATTACGATGGTAAGGAAAAGCTTCTTCATTGATGGTCTATTCTATATCGTATAAGGTAGACATAGCTTGCCGATCAGTGAACCAACAACAGCCTAGCGCGCTGTGGTAACGTTTGGATTAACTAAGGAGATTTATAAGATGACAAAGTTAGGGAAAGTAAGTATTGGATTAGTCGCGGCGCTGGCCATGACTTTGACGATGGGTGCCAAAGATAAGAAAAAAGTTATGGCTTCAGCGCCTGGCATTCTTCAGCCGCAAATGGTAGTGGAAGGTGGTAGTTACGAAAAGCCGATGGGCTCTATTGGAACCAAGCCCGATAGCGCATGGACTGCAACCACTATGGGTGCTTCCGTTGACGGCAAACCGAACATGGCCAAGATTGTGACCATGACCGGTGAAATTGTGGATTTTTCCTGCTATTTGCAAATCGGCAAGCATGGTGAAAAGCATCGTTCCTGTGGTCAGAAATGTTTCAAGAATGGGCAACCCATTGGGCTTCTAACGAAAGATGGCAATCTTTATATGTTGATGGACGAAGAGCATGACCTGCGTCGTGATGGCATGACTGATTTCCGTTCCGCTGCTGTGGAACACACCGCTCACATCATGGAAGTTACCGGCACAATGTCGGAACAGGCAGGCATGAAAGCCATTTACGTTCAGGGCTACTTGAAGAAATAAGAGTCGGGAGACCAGATGAGTTCCACGCGGTTTTTTTGGGTCGGCGGCTTAGCCGTTGTGTTACCCGTGCTGTTTTTTGGCGCAGATGCTAAGGGGATTAAAGAACCCCTTGGCCTGTTGCCGATTCAATTTCCCAGAGAAAATCCATACACTCCTGAAAAAGTGGAGTTGGGGAAGCTACTGTATTTCGACAAGCGACTTTCTTCGGATAACACAGTTTCCTGCGCCAGTTGCCATCATCCTGACCATGCATTTACCGATGGTGGAGCAACCTC
>JAYWBH010000092.1:0-7620 GCA_043781815.1 Bryobacterales bacterium
GGGATTCAATGTCGAAACTTCTGGAAGGCAAAACTGCTCTGATTCTGGGCCTGGCTAATAAATGGAGCATCGCTTACGCCATTGGCCAAGCCATGGCTCGTGAAGGCGCTCAACTGATCCTCACCTACCAAGGCGAGAGGCTGCAAAAAACCGTTACCGACCTGGGTGCCGAATTGGGTGCATCGAAAATTCTTTGTTGCGACGTCACTTCTGACGAAGATATTGCCCGTTTGACCGAGACCTTAAGGGCCGACAACGTGACGTTGGATACGGTGGTGCACAGCATTGCCTTCGCCAACAAGGAAGATCTCAGCCGTCCATTCCTGGAAACCTCGCGCGATGGTTACCTGCTGGCTCAAAACGTCAGTTCCTATTCGTTCGTGGCCATCTGCAATGCCGTTGCTCCGCTGATGCCCAACGGCGGTTCTATCATGACACTAACGTATTTAGGATCCATGCGCGTTTGTCCCAACTACAATGTGATGGGTGTGGCTAAGGCCGCTCTGGAGGCATCGGTGCGCTACCTTGCCTACGATCTTGGACCTCGCAACATCCGCGTGAACGCCATCTCCGCTGGACCCATCAAAACTGCTTCCGCCCGCGGCATCAAAGATTTTTCTGCGATGCATGAACTGGTTGCCGCCCATTCGCCGATGAAGCGCGTCACCGACCCTGCTGAAGTGGGCGATTCCGCCGTTTTCCTTGCCAGCCATTTAGGACGCGGCGTTACCGGCAACATTCTGTTTGTCGACGCCGGCTTCCAAATCATGGCGATGTAATATACTCGAAAAGATGTTTTGTAAGGAGTCATCACAATGAAAACTACTCGCCGGGGCTTCTTAGCCGCCACCGCCAGCGCGCCCTATATTATGGGTGCCAATAGCAAATCAGGAGTCCGCCTCCCCATCATTGGAGAAGGCAAGTATAAATACGAAGTCACTCACGATTGGGGCGAACTTCCTTCAGAGATCTCTTATGGCAACTGTCACGGCGTGGTTGAAGACGCCCAAGGCAACATCTACATTCACCACACCGTCAACAAAGAAAGCAAGAGTGACGACGCCATGGTGGTGTTCGATAGCAAGGGCAAGTTTGTCCGTTCCTTTTTCAAAGAGTTTAAGGGCGGTGCCCACGGTTTGCACATTCGCAAAGAAGGCAGCCAGGAGTTCCTTTACATGTGCGACACCAAGCGCGGCCTTGTCGTAAAGACCGATCTGAAAGGTGAGAAGGTTTGGGAAATCGGCTATCCCGACGAATCACCCGATTATCAGAAGAAAGATAAAGACGGCAAAAAGATTAAGTACACACCGACTAATTTGGCGGTGGCACCGAACGGAGATATTTACGTCGGCGATGGCTATGGTTCCAGCTTTGTAAATCACTACACGAAGGACGCAAAGTACGTCCGCACGTTCGGCGGCGGCAAGGGTAAAGAGCCCGGCCAATTGAATTCGCCACACGGCATCATCATTGATGAGCGCGGTAAGACTCCCATGGTCTGCGTGGCCGACCGTGGAAACAATCGCATTCAGTACTTCACCTTGGATGGAAAGCATTCCCACTTCGTCGGCAACACGAATGCCCCATGTCACTTCAACATCCACAAAGGCAAAATGTTGATCCCGGATCTGGCGGCGCGCATTACCCTGTTCGACGAAAAGAACCAGTTGTTAGCCCACTTGGGCGACGGTGGACCAGGCGCCCGTGCATTGCGCACCAAGCCTCGCGACACGTTTATCCCCGGCCAGTTCGTATGCCCACATGGCGGCATTATTGATCACAAGGGCGATATTTATATTGTGGAATGGGTGGAAGTAGGCCGAGTGACGAAGCTGCGTCACGTCAGCTAGGATTTGTTAATCGATTGGGGAGTGGGAAATCAAGATGAGCGAAGACAGGCAAGTATTCGACGATAATGAGCCATCCCACTCCCCTTCAGGCGTTGATTTGACGCTGATCCGATGGATGCTGACGCTTACGCCAAGCGAGCGACTACAAGTGCTGCAAGACCATGTCGATTCGATATACGCTATCCGTGCCGCAAACGCCCAACGCTAGATTCATTTCCGTACTCCGATTGCTGGTTGAAAACAGTGTGGAGTTCGTTCTTGTAGGAGGAGTTGCTGGTGTGCTGCAGGGAACGGCCTCCACGACGATAACGCTTGAAATAGTTCACCGCAGGACTCCTGAAAACATCAGTAGATTGTTGCATTCACTGGACCTACTCGAAGCTCGGTATCGGCATTCTTCTGATCGCAACTTGCGTCCTGGCGAGTCTCACTTATTGAGTGCTGGTCACCAATTGTTAATGACCCGTTTCGGCCCACTTGATGTGTTAGGCATGATTGGAAACAATCACGATTACGATGAATTGATAGGGAACGCCGTGCCCATGGAACTGGGTTCCGGCATAACTATGCACGTGGTTAGCCTGCCAATGCTCATTCAAACTAAAGAAGAAGTGGGCCAGAGCAAGGATCAGATGTCGTTGGAAATCTCTTAGGGGAGACGCTTCGCAGCAAGAATAAGCTGAAGCCGCACGAACTATTACCACATGATGCAAGTGGCGCATCATTCATTGAGCGCCGTCATCGGATCCACCAACATCGCGCGACGCACGGGTGCTAACGAAGCAACCAAGGCCACCGTCGCCAACATTGCGGCCACCGCCATCAACACGCGCGGTTCCAGCGGGCTCACTCCGTAGATTTGGCTCTGGATCACCGCGCGCATTGCCACTGCCGCTGCGATGCCCGCCAGCAATCCTGCCCCGACAATGAACATGCCTTCGGTCAGCACTAACCGCGCCACTCCGCCGGGCGTGCTGCCCAGGGCCATGCGAATCCCGATCTCACGCCGCCGTTGTGTCACCAGATAGGCCAGCACTCCGTAAATTCCCAGCGATGCCAACAGCAGCGCTATGACGCCGAAAGCAGCCGCCAGAAACATGGACGACTTCCGTGCGGCGAGTGATAACTCCGCGCGTTCTTCCATGGTGTGAACTTCGAACAAGGCCAGTTGCGGGTCAATCTCTTTCATACGTTCCCGCACCGCCCCGGCCAGCCCTGCGGCGTTACCGGTCGTCTTCAACGCCAGGACAAAGGACCGACTAGAGTTCTGGTTGAAAGTATAGTAATAAGCGCCCGCTGTGCTGCGGTCCCCGCCAAGATCATCCGCACGAATGGAACGCGCAACGCCCACAATCGTTATCCACTTCGTCTTTTCGTCAACTTCCATCAAGCCTTTCGTGGCATTAGGCTGGCGCATCCTACGTCCGATGGGATCTTGCCCTGGCCAAAACTTTTCGGCCAGTTTTTCATCGATTACAGCAACCGCCTTGGATGTGTCCGTATCATGATCATCAAAGTCCCTGCCCTTCAAAATCCTAATCTTCATCGCCTCAAAATAACCAGTTGTTACAGTGGACGCGTTGGGAGAAATCAGCGATTCACCCGGCTTCATCACGTGGCCTTCAGCAATCACCACACCATCGGAGTGATCCCCACCCGGTGGAATAATATTGGTCGCCCCGGCAGCGCTCACGCCCGGTAAGGAACGCATAGCCGGCAGCACCCTGTTCACCAACACCGTTAAATCTTTGTCTTCCTTGTAGCGGGACGCCGGGGCCACAAATGCGGCGGTCAACACGCCTTTGGTCTGGTAACCCGGATCAACCCGCAGTAGTTCCATGAAGCTGGCCAGCAGCAACCCGGCGCCAGTCAGTAGTACAAACGCGCAGGCCACTTGCACCGCCACCAGCCATTGCCGCGCTAACCGGGAAGTACGCCCCCGCGTTCCTGTACGGCTGGCTTCGCGTAACCCTTCGCCGAGAGTCTTTCCGAACAAACCGGCCATTGGCGCAAGCCCCGTGGCGACAGCCACCAGGATCGCCACGGCGAATCCGAACAGTATGACTGGAGCATCCAAACGAATCTCATCCGCCCTCGGCAGTTGATCTGTGGCCAGAACCGCTACAAGGCGCATCAATACAAAAGTCAGGCCCACGCCAATGGCGCCGCCAGCCACGCCTAGCAGCAAATGTTCCATAAACAATTGACCGGCAATCCGCCACTGCCCGGCACCCAATGCGAGCCTTGTGGCCATCTCCTTTCGCCGCGTATTCAGCCGGGCCATTGTGATGCTCAGCAGATTCACACCGCCAATCAGCACCAGACACATTGCTCCGCCCCATAGCAAATACAGGCCTCCCCGAACGTTACGGACCATTTGATCCTGCAGGCGTTGCACTTTGGAATGAAAGCCAGCGTTGATCAACACTTCCTTCATCTCAGGAAAGCGATCCAGGTTGGCCGTGTTGATGGCGTCCACCTGCGATTGCGCCTGGGTGAGTGTCATGCCCGGCTTCAATCGCCCAATGTGGTACCACTGGTTGCTGTGACGACTTTGCTTTTGATCACTGGCAAAGGCGAGGGGGATCCAGAAGCGGACATCAGGATCGACGAATAGAAAGTTCTTGGGCATCACTCCGGCAATCGTCCGCTGCTGTCCGTTCATGCGTAATTGTTGACCAACAATGTTCTTATCGCCTCCGTAAAGTTGCTGCCACAGGGCATGGCTGAGAATTACTTTTTGATCGGCGCCCACCTCCCCTTCGTCATTGGTGAATGTGCGCCCTTCGATGGCGCCAACCTTCAGCAGGCGGAACAACGATGGAGTGGCCCGCATGCCGCGCACCTGTTCCGGCGTGTGATTGATTTCAAGGGTCAAGTTAGCGTAGTTGAACATCGCCTGTTCATCGAACGCGTTCATTCCTGCAAGCCGGTCGTAATAATCGCCCGCCGAGCTGTTGTACATCTCCCCCACTTCGGCTTTGGGATAGTTGTTGTACACCAGCAGGATGGAATTGGAATCGGCGAAAGGCAGTGGCCGTAGCAGAACAGCGTTGACAATAGCAAACATGACCGTGCTGGCGGCCACGCACATGGCGATGGTCAATATGGTGGTGATTGCGAATCCTTTGTCGCGCAGAAGGGCACGGAAAGCGAAACGGAGTGAATGCGGCAGTTCCATATTTAAGAGAATACGAAACAACGAGGAAATGGTTCCGGAAAATTTGAAATGCCTTGGGGCGGAATCGGTAACGATCGTAAGTCAAATTCCGTTTTTAGCAGGGATAGGTCGAGCCGATCTCTCCAGTCCGGCACTCGCTGTCAAGGATTCAGAACATTAAAAGTAGTCGCCGAACTGTTGTGTGACTGTCACACTAACATGCGCGGTGAGTTAACAGGAACGTCCTAAATTCTCACGCGTCCAAACAATTTATTGATTTATGGCGTCGCCGCTTCGGGTTCAAAGCTGATGCGCAGGCGCGAGCCGGTAGCTTCTGCATAACGCTCAAGAGTGCGAGTTGAGGGCTTACTCCCCCCGCCTTCCAGCCGTGCGATGACGGCCTGGGTCGTCTTCATGCGGTTGGCCACTTCTTCCTGGGTCAGGCCCGCACGTGTGCGTGCTGCGATCAAGGCAGAGACAAGGAAGAATTCTTCTTCCAACGCTTTATACTCGCGCCGATACTTGGCATCTTTCATCCACTTTTTGTGCAAATCATCTACACGAACTCGGCTCATGGCTTTACCTCGCTGGCTCTTTCCAATGCCAGATCAATTTCCCGGCGCGGCGTTTTCTGAGTCTTCTTGATGAACACTCGGACAATGACGATTGCATTTTTGCAATGTTTCCTACAAGAACAATATTTACTAGTACACATTATCTCGGTCAATAGGCTTGACACCCTCCCTTTGAATCTCATGACATTGTAAGCGCGCAAGCGTTGCACCTTGGAATGACAGTCGGCCCGCGAAACGATGCAGAAGCGGAAGAAGGACGACGACTGAAATACCTCCAGCAAGGCGAACAGTTACAATCTAATTGTTATGGTCAGACAACTTGAGGCCGTTTTTGAACATGGGATTTTGCGCCCACTTGAGCCGCTTACCTTACCCGAACACCAGCGGGTTCTCTTAACACTTGAGGAGCAGGCTTCGCCGCAAAACCCAGTTCAGGTAAACGAGCGACGCGAAGAATTTCTTTGGCTCGCCAATGAATCAGGTCCGTACGCCGGACAATGGGTGGCGCTTGATGGAAGTCGTCTGATCTCCCATGGAGCCGAACTTGCGACAGTCAGCGAAGCGGCCAACGAAGCCGGAGTGAGTCGGCCACTACTGACACATCTTCCTCCTGAGGGAGATGCACCGTTCGGCGGATGGTAGGGAGATGCACCAACTTGCGTTCACGCGCACTCACTGAAATTTGAAATACGTTGGGGGCAGAATTGGTACTTCTCAGTTCCCTCTAGATCGCTAGCCGAATTTCGAGTTTGACTCATCCGGGCAGATCAGATTTATCCACTCCCTCGATCCGCTTCAGCTCTTTTTCGAAGTCACTGACCTGATTACGGTCCTCTATAAGGCGATATCGCTCATATTCGGTTTCAGCA
Source organism: Bryobacterales bacterium (assembly GCA_043781815.1). Classification (GTDB taxonomy): domain Bacteria; phylum Acidobacteriota; class Terriglobia; order Bryobacterales; family Bryobacteraceae; genus JANXSF01. The sequence goes on from JAYWBH010000092.1 coordinate 6,455, forward strand.
AGGGATTTAGCGACCTCGTGAGAAACTTTTCCGGCGTTATTGAGGATCTCGTATTCATTAACTTTCAGGAATATATCGAGCCGTTCGATCCAGTCCGACATCCGCGTTGGAATCCTTCGAGTGGCCCGGAGTTCCGCAAAATCAAGATACATCGATACGATGCGTTCCAACTCGCGGATCTCATCCTCACCCAGATAGTTCTTCGCAACGGTCACGTCAGACTTTCTTAACCTTCCTCCAGGAGCATTCTTCCAGGTTGTGAGACCCATGTTCGGTTTCGAATAGTCGGCGCGTCCAGCAATGATTTCCGCAGCAGTGTTGCCGGTAATTGCCCAGTGGAGTTTGTTCTGAACGGTCTTGAAGAACGTCATAGTGATTTCGGCGTTTGGATTGTAGTCCGTACTGCATTGCTCGTAAATATCCGTGATCTTCAGATAGAAGCGTCTCTCGCTTGCGCGGATAGCCCGAATGCGCTCAAGGAGTTCTTCAAAGTAGTCCGCTCCGAATTGCTTTCCTTGCTTCAGGCGTTCATCATCCAAAACAAAGCCTTTCACAATGAATTCTCGAAGCGTTTTGGTAGCCCAGACCCGGAACTGGGTGGCTTGGAAGCTGTTCACCCGGTAGCCAACCGAGATAACCATGTCGAGGTTATAGTAATCAACCTCACGGGCAACATCCCGTACCCCTTCCTTTTGAACTATTCGAATTTTTCTAATAGTTCCCTTTTCAGGTAACTCATTGGAAACAAATATTTCTTTACAGTGGTAGTTGATGGTGGGCACCTCAACGCCGAAGAGCTCCGCCATCCGCCTTTGGCTTAGCCAAAAGGTTTCCGCCTGGTAGAAAACCTCGACACGGACATCCCCAGCCGGAGTCGTATAGAGGAGGATCTCGCTCTCTGAAGGAATCGGTTGGTCGCTCATAGTTTGAGGATTTCGTTTTCGCGCTTGGAGATAGACTTCATTCTGATATTGTCAAACAAAAAATAGAATAACTAAATGATATGCATAGCCAAAGAGCATCGTGCCCTGTCCAAACACCCTACCTGACAAAATTCCTGCCAACGCACTGTCAAGGCAAAGTAGAAATGTCCTAATCCCAGCAAAGTAAGAATGTCCGGTTTTGACCGAGTGTTCCGGAGTTGGATGTTAGGTTGAATGAGTCCG
>JAYWBH010000093.1:0-7617 GCA_043781815.1 Bryobacterales bacterium
CGATCCCGACGATGTGGAAAGTGCCATGGCTCAGGTGAAGCAAATTTTGGAATCACGCCATCGTCCCGGTGCCAAATATTATGTCGATAGCTTGAAAGCCATCCTGGACGCGGCTAAGCAAATTTCCATGATTCTCACCATGGTTCTGGTGATGGTTAGCGCCATTGCCCTAATCATTTCTGGGATTGGGATCATGAATATCATGCTGGTTACCGTTACCGAGCGCACCAAAGAGATTGGCCTGCGTATGGCATTAGGGGCTCCCCGCAAAGCTGTTCTATTCCAATTTCTGGCCGAAGCGGTGATTATCAGTGTCGCCGGTGGTTTCATCGGCATCTTGTTTGGAGTGGGAATTCCATGGGTCGCAGCGCTGGTATCGGGCATTGATATCCCCATCTCTGGCCTGTCCGTGGCCATTGCTTTTGGAGTGTCCCTTTTAGTCGGTGTGGTCTTCGGGCTGCTTCCCGCCAGCCGAGCGGCTCAGTTGAATCCAACAGAAGCCATTCGTTACGAATGAAATTCCCCTATTTCATTTCCAGGATTCGTTAAAGAATCCACCAGCAGCAATCTTGCCCGGGTGCCGACCATCGGCTGCAGTGGTGACGTCAATCACAGCCCAATCCGGCAACTTTGAAATCTGTCGCGCATTGTTCAAATAATCGAATTCACGGAATGTGAATCCGCTATTCAACACCACATACTTTTTAGGATTCAAGGGATTGGGATAAATCAGAATTGGCAGGTGCGTTGTCGCATCGTATTGCTTGCCGCCCAACTCCAAACCAGTGGCCAACCACTTGATGGGAAGCTTATCGGCAATGCGCGCCAGAATTTTGTTGCTCTGCGGATCGCCCCAAAGCACCAGGTTCGAAGCAGCGATTTCCGCATCCGTAATTTCCGAATCCTGCTTCACTCTGGCTTCTCCACGAAATTGACGACGCCACTCTTTAATGGCACGGTTCTGTTCTGAAGTAATTCGCTCTGTCACAGCCGCGCTGGCCATGGGTGAGCCGCTGGGTGTGACAAAAATAAAGTTATTACGAAAAGCATCATCCACCGGACCCTGCAAGCTGTGTCGCTTCTGCAAGCCTGCTAAACCGGCCTGATCGGCAACAGCCCAGCGATCCCCATTCTTAGTGAAATGAGCCACCCAGGAGCGATCCGTTTCCAAACTTGGGGCTTTCAGCTTTTGCCCATCAATCGTCACTTCCGGCTGCGTAGTCGGATCTAAGGGTGCCCCTCCAGGGCCGAAATTCAAAGTCAATGCGGAAACGTTGGACGTCTTCAAATCCACCCCTTTATCGCCGACAATAGTGCCATCCACCCTGGCCTGTTCCCAATGCTTTTGCAGACCATCCACGGTGAGCCATTTCATTTTGTTATAGGCAAGAGTGTAGGTGACAAAGCGGATGCGGCTGGGGTAAGGATCGCGACCCTTCTCTGCAATGGCATCCAGGCGCCGATTAATTTCCACCTTCGAATCTGGATGATAACGATGGGGCGTCTTAGGTCCAATGACATGCGTCATGTTCATCCCTTCCTTCGCCAAATATTTCGCCATCAAGTCAGCAGCTTGCTTTTGTCCATCAATCTCACCGCTATAGGCCACCAGCGGCACATTGAAGAAATTGGCAGCGTATTCGGTGGCGTCGTACATGCGCCACAACTTCTTTTCCCAGTCCGGCAATTCTGCTTGCACCGCTGGGGAAAGATGAAGGAATTCGGCTGATTCACTGAAGCCCGCGCCCGGTGCGGCGGCTGCCCAAAGTCCAGGGTAGTGTGCTGCAAAGTGCCAGACAGATGCACCACCCATGGAAAATCCACGGATCAAAATACGATTGTCGTCAATCCGGTAATGCTTCTTCACATCGGCCAATGCTTCAAAAAGATCCACTTCACCAGCAAACTTGTTGGCATTGCAATAACGGCCATATAGATAGAGCACGAAGGATTCCGGAGGTGTGAATTCCCCAACTTTTGAGGTTAGAAAGTTAATCTCATTCAACGTCTCCCCACGACCGTGAAACCAAGTATCCAACCGCCATTTCCTGCCTGAGTTGGGGCTCCACTCCGATGGAACCAACAATACGTAAGGCTGCACACTACCATCGATTTTTGAAACATAACCGCGCATGATCAGCCCGGTTTGAGTAGCCCAGGGAGCCGAACCTTTTTCCAGTGACTTGGCCCGCGCCATGCCCGCTTTCAACAAATCCTTGGCTTTGGGTATTTCATTGGCGTTGAAAAATTCGTTGTAAGTGAGCGCATAACGAACCGCATCGCCAAGCACCTGGACGTCAGGGGAAAGTGGATGCTGGGCCACAGCCTTAGTGGCTGAAGTTAGTTCTGCAAGATTTTTTTCAAGTTCCGCCCGATCTTCGGCAGAGATGGCAATGCCTGGAGGCGGTATAGGTTTGTCTTGCGATTGCCCGCATGCTGCAATGACGCACAAAAGAAGAATCAGAGGTTTCCACATAGTAAGGCCCTCATTCTATCTCTAAAGTGGTTATGGAAAAAATGGCCGAGCGTTGCCGCCCGGCCTAAGAAAATACTGTTGAGGATGAGAATGGAAATGAAAACTCTACAAAACTTGCACGAACTTGAATGACTTAAACCCGATGCGGTAGTCCTTTTTGAAGTCTCGCTTCTGGTCTAGGTCTGTGTTGTTCGCAAGACCAGAATAGGCATTGGAGCCGATTGCTCCAATGGGGGATTCGTACCTATTTGGATGGAACTAACAGCGACGTGAGTACCAGCTTCAGCCTAGTACGACCAATTTTTCTGGACATCAAGTACCCGATTCAAGATTGACCGCCCGTCCCTCGTCCGCGCTGCGGTAACCAGCCTCCATCACGGCCACGGATTTGAGATAGCTTGCAGCATCCGATTCAAATGGTGCCCCGGAACGTAAGCTATCTATAAAGTGCTGTTGGGTAGCACGGACGCTGTCTCCGCGGTACCCGGCATGCACCGTATTTTTCCAGGCAAGGCGCTCCTCCCCAATGGCATTGCGATGATAAACATCGCCTAGCGGATGAAGCCACAACATCCCTTCATCTCCTTCGAAAAATGCATCCCCCAGTGGTCCGCTGTTCACCGCCAAATCAAGAAAGCGGTGACCATCAATTATGCCGCGCAGTTCGCTCTTGTGAGTGGTCAATAGCAGCGCTTGATCTTCCCCTTGAATCAGTGGATTGTTCCTGCGCAGTTCAGCGTAGACGCGTGTGATATCTCCAAACAGGAAGCGTGCTGTATCAATGTGGTGAATTAGCGTCTCATACAGCAGCAACCGTTTATAATTGCGGAAATAGGGCTGTGCGGCATAGGGTTCCGCACCTAAACCATCGCGCCGACGAGTTCGGAAATGATAGGTAATGGGATGCCCAATATCCCCCCGATGAATCATGGAATGAATCTCGCGGAACCATTGCTGCCAACGCCAATTTTCGTGAATCATCAATCGCATCCCGGCGATCCTTGCTACTTCCACAATCTCCAGACACTCGGCAAATGTTGGGGCCATGGGCTTCTGACAAATCACCGGAATGCCCCGCTGTGCGGCGATTTTCAGCATTGGAAGGTGCCACTCTGGACGCGCGGCGATGTCCAGGAAATCCAATTTTTCCTGATCCAGCATCTTTTCCAAATCGGTGTAGGCAGCAGGTGCGGCGGCCTGCGCTCGGGACAAGTCCAGATCGCAAGCGGCCACCAATTGGACACCAGCAATGCGCTGCCAGGCTTCCGTATGGAACTGCGCAAAAAATCCGCAGCCAACAATTCCACCTCTCAATGGGGTGCCTTGTTGATAGTGTTGATCCCGAATTTGTCGAAATAGACAGCAGGCAGTTTGGCCAGCTTCATGTTTGTATCCAGAAAAATATGCTTGGTGAAGCCTTCGGCCAACTTCACGTTATCGGCCAGTCGGCGAATATCGTAGGTGAATCGCAGGATACGAGGATTGGCTTCAGCAATGGTGGTGTGAACTTCAATCTCATCATCGTAACGGGCTGGTGCGATGAATCGGCAATTTGCTTCAATCACGGCCAACCGCAGATTTTCTTTATCTTCCAGTTCGCGATACACCACGCCTACTTGCCGACAGAACTCCGTCCTCCCCACTTCCATCCACACAATATAATTGGCGTGATAAACAACACCCATCTGGTCGGTTTCGGCATAGCGCACGCGCAGGCGAGTAATATTCGTTAGCATTCTATTTCCGGCGTAACTTGTAATGAAGCTTGGCAACCATGCCCATATAATGATTCACAAAATATTTATTGGCCGCCAAATCCATATACTTCAAAGATTTTTTGGCATCCCCTTGCGCTTCGTAATAGAGCCCGGCGTAGAGATTCGCGTAGAACATGGAATCAGCACTTTTGGCAGCTTTGAGCATGTCTTCCACCGTGCCTGTGCCACGAAACATGGCATCTACCTGCATCATAGGGACCCGGTCGTCCTGCGGAATGGGGATCATAATACGACGGGCCTCTGCTGGCGAAGATATTTTGGAAACGCATAAATAGTGCCAGACGGCATTTTCCACATCGCTGGGATTCACCGTCTGATGCAACTCAAATTGCCGCTTGCAATCATCGAAACGATTGGCGTAGTACAGTGCAATTCCACGGCGCCAATGGTCAGGCTCCAGGCGAGGCTCCAGCATTATAGCCACGTCGAATTCTTTGATGGCCTCGGCGATCTTGTGATCTTTCAGAAGCAATTCATCGCCACGGCGGTCGTGAATCTTCCAGTCATCTGCCGCAGAGCAGAGCAAAATGCAAAATAGGAAACCAGGGATCAGTTTCATCGGTTTTATAAGTATCGCACTCCAACGCGATTGGAAAAGGTTCTCATAAATGATGAAACCGGGAAGCCGTGCAAGCAGTCTGTTACCATGAGCCTGTGAAAGTGAAAGTTCTTTTTTTTGGAATGGTCAAAGACATTGTTAGCGCTTCCGAAGCGACGTTAACTATGCCAGAAGGTGCTGTTCTAAGCCAGGTCTTCGAACATTACGAGACGCAGTTCCCTGCCTTGTCCAATTTGAAATCGAGCGTAGTTTTGGCGCGGAACCAGGAATTTGTCCCGTTATCAACGCCAATTCAAGACCAGGATGAGATCGCCTTTTTGCCCCCCGTAAGCGGAGGCACCGGCCAGTGGATCAAACAAATCACACTGGAACCTGCGGGACACTTCTTCGCCCTCACTCGGCAACCGATTCATGCCGATGAGTTGCGAAATTTAATTCTGCAGGATCAGGATGGGGCTATCTGTACCTTTGAAGGGGTCACCCGGAATAATTCCAAGGGCCGGACCACGCGCTATTTAGAATATGAATGCTACGAAAGTATGGCCATAAAATTGATGGCTCAAATTGGCCAGGAAATCGCCGACGCACATGCCATCTCAAGGATTGCAATCGTCCACCGTTTGGGTCATTTGGAAATCGGCGAAGCAAGTGTGCTGGTAATGGCTGCGGCACCGCATCGGGGAGCTTCGTTTGACGCGGCGCGTGCCGGAATTGACCGCTTGAAAAAAACAGTACCCATTTGGAAGAAAGAATTTTTCGCCGATGGGGAAGTCTGGGTGGATGGGGAATGGGACAACAACGTATTAGCGCAGCAATAGCATTCACGCTGCTAGCCGGAGCGGCCCTGGTCCTTGCCCAGCAGGATACAATCTTTCGCGCTGATGTCCGATTGGTGCGTGTTCTGACCAACGTTCGCGATGAAAGTGGCACTTTAGTCAACGACGCAGCGAAAGAGGATTTTGAGATTTTCGACAACGGCGTGAAGCAGCAGATCGCCGTGTTTGAACGCCAGACGGCGCAACCTCTTTCGGTAACCATTCTGATGGATATCAGCGCATCCACTGCAAAAGACTTAGGAATAGAGGTCCAAAGTCTGCAACGTTTCATTGATGAATTTTTCAAAGAAGGCACAGGCGAAGATTTCGCGTCACTCTATTCGTTCAACGATGAAGTAACCCTGCTTTCGGGCTTCACTCGAAATGCGCGGCAGTTGAAATCATCGCTCAACAGAATGAAATCTGAGGCAGGCACATCTTTCTATGACGCACTGGTGCTATCCACTCCGCGATTGCGGGATCGTGAAGGAAGAAAGGTTATTTTGGTGGTCACCGATGGTGGCGATACCACGAGTAAGTACACGTATCACGAGGCGCTGAAAAAAGTTCACGAAGCGGAAGCCTCGCTATTTTCTGTCTTAATCCAACCCATCACCAATGAATCTGGTCGCAACCTTGGTGGAGAAAATGCCCTGTACACCATGGCATCTTCCACCGGAGGAAGAGTGTTTCATACAAGTGCAGGCCCACGCATGAATGCGGCATTTGCTGACGTGTTGAAAGCATTACGAACGCAATATTACGTGGGTTTTTATCCGAAGGATGTCCCGCTTACCAAGAACCCTTTTCACACTTTGGAAGTAAAGTTGAAACGTAAGGGTTTGCACGCCGAAGCGCGCACTGGATATTATGGGGATAGCTTGAATTCGAAGCGCAATCCGTAAAAGAGCTTCCCTAAAAACACATGGCAAAGTCCAAGACCCGCGCACCGGAGTCCACCCTTGAAGAAATCAAGTTTCTCCGCAGTTTGGCTGACAGCAAGAAAAAGGTCAGGGTAAAGATGGAAAACAATGAAGAGGTGACCGGCATGGTTGAGTTTTTCGACGCCACCTTCATCCGCCTCACCCGCCCAGGGGAACCCAACTTATTTATCTACAAGCACGATATCAAATACATTTTGGAGGAGTCGGAATAGGTGGCCTCCTATCTTGAAACGGCTATAGAAATTGCTCGCGAATCCGGGGCGTTGATCAACAATTTTGCCGAACGTAAAATCCCTTTTGAATTGAAAGGTGACTTTGATCTGGTTACGGAAGCCGACCGGGCTTGTGAGGAACTGATTGTCAGCCGTCTGCAATCGCACTTCCCTTTGCATTCGATTGTGGGCGAAGAAGGGGGGGAGCGCCGCAACTCGTCAGAATATTGCTGGTACGTGGATCCGGTAGATGGTACCACCAATTTCGCTCATGGCTTTCCGGTGTATCACACCACTTTGGGACTTGCCAGGAACGGTGAGATGATCGCCGGTGTGATTTTTGATCCCACGCGCAATGAAATGTTTGCAGCCGAAAAGGGCGGCGGTGCTTATTTGAATGGCCACCGCATCCATGTTTCAAAGGCGAAGCGGGTGGAAGATAGTCTGGTGGCAACCGGCTTTCCTAGCCGCAGACGTCGTGAAAATATAAATATCCATTTTTACTACCAGTTAGCCTTGGAAAGTCATGGGGTTCGCCGCGCCGGAGCGGCTGCCATTGATTTGGCCAATGTTGCCTGCGGTAGACTCGATGCTTTTTGGGAATTCGGCCTCAATCCCTGGGATATGGCGGCTGGAATCCTGCTGATTGCCGAAGCGGGCGGCAAATGTACCAGTATGAAAGGCGGCCCGGCCAGTTTGGACGGAAGGCACCTGCTGACCACCAACGGGCTGATCCACGACCAGATGTTGTGCTTGTTTGCTGACATTTTCAACGGCAAAGCAAAATACCCCATGATCGAAATGAGCGATCCCGACAAACAATAGTGTTTACA
>JAYWBH010000094.1:0-2456 GCA_043781815.1 Bryobacterales bacterium
CCAAGTTCTGTCCAACCTGTTGAGCAACTCCATCAAATTCACCAGTAAAGGCTGGGTCACGCTGCTGGTCAGCCCCATGGATCATCCACAGGACAACCGAGTCCAATTCATTGTCAAAGATACGGGCATTGGCATTCCAATGGAAAAACAAGCAGCCATTTTTGAAAATTTCAGTCAGGCGGATACTTCTACTACTCGCCGGTATGGGGGCACAGGGTTGGGGCTGGCCATCTCCCGTCAGTTGGTGGAACTGATGGGTGGCTTGCTTGAGTTGCGTAGCCTTCCTGGGGAAGGTGCAACGTTCAGTTTTGTACTCTCCCTTCCACCGCAGCATCAATTGACAAGGTACGATGGTTCGCCTTTTGCGGCATCGACGCGGTTTTTACTGGTCAGCGATAGTCCCCGCAGAAAACAGTGGCTGCAACTTGTACTGGCCAATTGGTCCACTTCCTTTCGCACTTCTCGATCCAATGAAGCATCAGATTTAATCAACGAATCGCAAAATAAGCATCCATTCGAAACCATGATTGCCGATGCGCTCACTTTGTCTTTACCACTGCCGCAATTCCTGGCAGAATTGCCTGCCACCGCACCTCGAAACATTATCTGGCTGGTAAGGCTCGGCGGGGATGAATCCAATTGGCTAACGGAGCACCGTCCGGCAGATAAACAATTGCAATACCCTTTTCGCCTGCAGTCCCTGCGCACGCTGTTGCTGAATGAGGATAGTATCCCCGTGGCCCCCATCGCCGAGTCAAAGGAATTAACCTTTCCAGGGGCTCGGGTGTTGGTTGCTGAAGATAATGTTGTGAACCAGAAAGTGATTCAAAGCCTGCTGTTGCGTCTTGGCTGCCAGGTGTCCATCGTATCCAACGGGCGCGATGCCGTGGAGCAGTGTCAGACACGGGATATTGATCTTGTATTCATGGATTGTCAGATGCCTGAAATGGATGGCTACCAAGCCGCTACCGCCATTCGTGCCAGCCTGTTGCGGATGCCCATTATTGCCATTACCGCTAATGCCGTAAAAGGGGAACGAGGCAAGTGCCTGGCTGCGGGAATGGATGATTGCTTATCGAAGCCCGTCGGTGGAGCACAATTGTATAGCGTCCTGGCCACTTGGTTGCCCGCGCTCCTTGCGTCAAAAGCGCAAGATAATGTGTAAAAATAACCCAACATCACGGGCCAAAATTGAAGTCTGAAAAAATATTTGACCCCTATCCCTACACAGCCTAAAGTTCTGATTGGTGCTTGACGATAAGTATTCACGTTGCTGAAAAATCATCAAGTTAGCAGCGGATGATGGGCAATGTTTTAGCGCAACTCGAGTAGGGTTGGCGGTGTTTGGTAGGGAAGAAGGAACTAGATGGCCCCAGAATTGCTTGACAGCTATGTTATGCTAATTCCGAAAGTACAATCTCTCACCCTGACAGATACTGTAGCTGCACGGATCGCGTCGTCGGTCGTATTGCGGTTGGGTGAGCAGAAATCTTTAGTTCTAAAACGCTAGGATTTTTGAAACTTTTCGGAAGAATCAGCGTCTTTTCTAATACATCCACAACAGGAGAGTTTGGAGAAGGTGAAGCGGGATGGTTGTTATCCATTCCGTCTGGTGAAGTCCGTTGGGTAGATTTACACGTATTGTCAATTAGCTTGAAGAGATTGTCAGTACAGAGACCGAAGTAGTTGGGACCTTGAAAGGAGGGACAGCATGACCAAAGCAGAATTAAACAAGTTTCGCGAGATTCTAGAGACGAAGCAGGCCGAATTGTCCGGTTTGTTACGTCACAAAGAAGATATCGCCATTGAGAAGAGCCCCGATGCGCTGGATGAAGTACAGCGCGCCGCCGAACGTGAGCTTGCAATACGCACACTAGACCGGGAATCCAACCTATTACGGAATGTGAGCGCCGCTTTGCGCCGCATTAACGATGGTGGTTTCGGTACTTGCTTGCATTGCGAGGAAGAGATCAGCCCCAAACGGTTAATAGCCGTTCCGTGGAGCCCGTACTGCATTCTATGCCAGGAACAGGCAGATCAACACCAGGACGAAAGCTCCGACGCGTTCGACGATGTTCTTGTCAACGCAGCCTAAGATTTCCGATCGCTCTGTTGGCTCCCGCTGTTTCCCTATATAAGCTAAAGAAGGCGCAGTTTTATACTGCGCCTCTTTTTATTTTTATGGCCGAGTTCATCCGCTCTACTGTCTTGTTCCCGCGATAGCTATGGAAGCCAGTGGTGCAAACCGTGCATGCTTCGGCTACATCCACATTTCCTGCTTTCACCCCGACTTGCATCAACTGCGCCACATTCGCCTTTTTCAAATCGATATGCACCTTCCCCGCCGGTCTGGCCGAAACATAGGCACTCTCAAATTGGTCTGCCACTTCCGACCCAACCTCAAAACAGCAGGCAGAAATCCCTGGGCCAATCGCCACCAGTAGATCTGCGGTCAA
>JAYWBH010000095.1:0-21265 GCA_043781815.1 Bryobacterales bacterium
GCCCCAGTGCCCGCAGGCTTGTTCCAGTCCGATGAAACCGGCACAGCCATGCACTTAAGACCAGGAACAGTAGACGTTGCCTCCACTGCTGCGGTAGCCGTCACCGTCGAACCAGAAAGCGGTTCCGCCGCACCCACCACCACGCCGATCCTGGTCATGGGCTTATCAGACTAACGCTTATCCTGTGGTTTAAGAAACAGCTCCCTTACACTCAATGCTCTGTAACGTACTGATTCTACCGAGCCGTGACCGCGAGGGAGCGGTCTTTCTAAGTGGCATTTAGCCTCCTTCCAAATTCCCCTGGCAGGCCCCTTCTATTCTTTTGATTTGAAACCAGCCCCTTAGTCCACTACAATATTAAGATTAGGTGTTCCTCCGTTTCGTTCCCGACCGCAACTTCCGGCCATATCCAAATCGCCAACATGGAAACAAGGTTCAGTGTGGAATAGTGAGGATCGCCGCCCGATTGTTCAAAAAGTTAACTCCAACGGAGGATCCAGTATAGTGGCGGAAGCAATGCGTCATATTTTTACGTCGGAATCGGTGACCGAAGGTCATCCCGACAAAATGGCCGATCAGATTTCTGATGCGGTTCTCGATGCGGTTCTGAAAGAGGACCCCACAGGCCGCGTAGCGTGCGAAGTGCTGGTTACAACCGGCTTGATCGTCGTTGCCGGTGAAATCACCACGAACACCTATGTGGACGTGCCAACTCTGGCCAGATCTGTAACAGAGGATATCGGATTCACCGATTCCGCAATGGGCTTCGATGCCAAAACATGCGGCATCCTGAATGCGATTCAATCCCAGTCACCAGACATCGCCATGGGCGTAGATACCGGTGGTGCCGGTGATCAAGGCCTGATGTTCGGCTATGCCTGCGATGAAACCGCAGAGCTAATGCCGATGCCCATCATGATGGCCCACAAACTGGTCCAACGGTTGAGCGAATCCCGCAAGAGCAAGCAACTGCCGTGGCTTCGTCCCGATGGCAAAAGCCAGGTGTCTGTTGAATACGTCGGTGGCAAGCCCAAGCGGATTGATGCCGTGGTTATTTCCACTCAGCATGATCCCGATGTCACAACCGAAGAATTGCGCGCCCAGGTGAAAAAGCACATCATCGACGCTATCATTCCTTCGAACATGGTGGATTCCAACACCAAATACCACATCAACCCCACCGGACGTTTTGTAATCGGTGGACCTCATGGAGATACCGGCCTCACCGGTCGCAAAATCATTGTCGATACCTACGGCGGCATGGGCCGTCATGGCGGCGGTGCCTTCTCTGGAAAAGATCCCACAAAGGTTGACCGTTCGGCCTGCTACATGGCTCGCTACGTGGCCAAGAATATTGTGGCATCCGGTCTGGCTTCTCGCGTGGAAGTGCAACTTGCTTATGCCATCGGCGTCGCCGAACCGGTGTCGGTCATGGTGAACACTTTCGGAACTGGTTTAGTGGAAGAAGATCGCTTAACTGAACTGGTTCGCAATAACTTCAAGTTGACTCCTAAAGGGATGATCAAGTCGCTGAACTTACGGCGACCCATTTATCGTCAAACTGCTGCGTTCGGCCACTTTGGCCGCTCCGGCAAGGGCTTCACCTGGGAAGTTACCGACAAGGCAGAAGCGTTAAGCGCTGAAGCTGGCGTCAAGACCAAGAAAGCCGCAAACTAAGCAAATACCTGCCCCACCAATGTTCGCAAAGGTGGGGCAGGTATTTAAACCTGCCCACTCGCTACCCTAAGGGAGCGGTCTTTTAAATTGAACAGAAGGTAAATTGAACAGAAGGAACCGATGCCCCTAATCGAAGGCTGCAAACATTATTTGGAAATCACCGTCCCTGTAGAAGAGGTGTTAGCGGAAACCGGCCGTGTGGTGGAAACTATTGCCAAAAAGGCTCGCATGCCAGGCTTCCGTCCAGGGAAAGTGCCGCAATCCTTGGTGCGTTCGCGCTTTGCCGCCGAAATCAAGCAGGATGTACTGGAAAGCATCATCCCCAAAGCTTTTCAAAAGCAAGCTGCTGCCGATCATCTGAATGTTGTCAGCACGCCCAACGTCACGGAAATGAAATTCGAACCCGGTGATCCGCTATGGTTCAAAGCAGAATTTGAAGTGGCCCCGGAATTTGAGCTCGGCGAATACAAAGGGCTGAAGGTTGTCTATAAGGAACCAGAACTCACCGAAGCTGAAATCACTGCTCGCATCGATACCGTTCGGGAACAAAAAGCGGATTACGTCAACATTGATCCACGACCATCCGAATCCGGTGACTTCGCCGTTGTGAAGCTGGAAAGCTTATCTGGTGCTACGCCTCCCGTCAATGAGGAGGAAGTCCAACTGGAATTAGGCCACCCCGATACGTTTCCGCCATTTTCTGAAAATCTTACAGGCATGACCCCTGGCGATGTGAAAGTGTTTGAGGTAGTGTATCCAGCAGAGTACGGCACAGATCGTTTAGCTGGTAAAACCGTAACGTTCCGCGCCGAATTGAAGACATTGCGTCACAAGGAACTGCCAGAATTCAACGACGAGTTCGCCCAGGATTTAGGTGATTTCAAAACTGCCGATGAATTGAAAGAAGCTATTCGTAAATCCCTTTTCGCTGAAAAAGAATCCGCCGCCCAAACGGAAGCGAAGGGCAAGCTGGTCGATACGTTGGTTGCGGCCCACGAATTTCCTGTGCCTGAAGCGTATGTAGAACGGCAGGTGCAGAACATTGTGGAACAACGCATCCGCCAATTCGCCAGCCAGGGCATTGACATGTCCAAGATGAATATGGATTGGACAAAGGTGCGCGAACAGCACAAGGAACAAGCGGGTAAAGACGTAAGAGCCAGTCTGCTGCTAGACAAAATCGCCACAGCAGAAACCATCCACGCCACTGAAGACGAAATTGATAAAGAAGTACAGCGCGTAGCCCGACAAGAACGCGAAGTCCCAGCAGCAGTGCGCCGCCGGTTAGAGAAAGACGGCACACTAGGCAAGATCGCCAATCATTATCGAACAGAAAAAACACTAAATTTATTATTCGAGCACGCCACAAAGTCCCCAGAATAGGAACCGCAGAGCCGATGGGGACAGGTCAATCTGTCCCAAGCTACACAAACGCCGATAGAGAAAACAGCTCAAAGCGAGTGGACAGATCGGCCTGTCCCCGTCGGCGACCAGCCCGCGAAGTTTCCCCCGAGTAAGGTCCCGGACCCCATCCGACAATAAACGTTAAAAAAACAGGAATCACCCGTATAATTAGACAGCCGTGCGCTTTCTCCCCACAATCCGATTCCTAACAGCGCTCCTGCTAGCCGCACAAATCCCCGCCGAGGCTCAAAAGCCCGTACTTGCCTGGTCAGCCAAACTCGGGCCCACTTTGACCGAGGTAACGGGTACGGCAGTCGCCACCGATGGCAGTGTCTACATGGTCGCAAGGACGGATGCAGGACATATCTTTGCAGGGAAATTAAGTTCCGACGGCGCAACCTCCGTGTGCAGTGTGACACTCGGTGGCCGCAATAACGAGTTGCCCTCGGCGATGGCTCTTGCACCAGACGGGACCATTCTAATCACCGGCTTCACCAATTCTCCCGATTTCCCAGCAGCCATCCTTCAACCGGGTCAAAGTTCCACCACTTTCCTTTTGCGATTGGACCCCTGCACCAAGACTCTTCGTTACAGCACTTATTTGCCTACCGGGGTGAAGCCCGCAGCTCTTGCAGCAGCAAACGACGGCTCTGCCTACCTTGCCGCGCGCGATGGTGATTCCGACAATGGATTGCTGCTGCGCATAAGCGCTGCCGGAAGTTCTGTACTATCAAAAACAGCCCTTCGTGGAATCCCTGGGGCCGTTGCACTCGACTCCAATAATTCCGTCTATGTCACAGGATTGCTTCCCGCCATCAAGCAAAACGAAATCCAAGTACGACAAGCCTTCGCCTCTAAATTATCCGCTGATCTACAGACAGTGGTTTACGATGTGAACTTTGGAACAGGACCAATCGCCATGGGGACTGCCTTGGTTGTTGACCAAGGAGGGACCCTATATGCAGCAGGAACTGCGCTACCATCTGGATCGCAAATTTTAAATCTGAGCAACGGGTTAACTCTGCCATCTTTTACTTCCGGTTCAGCGATTTTGGCGCGCATCCTTCCTGATGGCAAAGTGGATTTCGAACGTTTGGTGGAGTTAGCTTCAGAAGCATTGGGCTCTGCCAGTCGACGCCCAGTTGGCATCGGAATCGGGCCGGATTCACGGATCTGGCTAGGGATCACTGGGCCTGCTGGATTCCCACGAAATCTTCCTTCCCCCGACCAAGTAGCCATAAGTGGAGTGCTGCTTCGAAGCTTTTTGCCCAATGGTGACGCTGCTCTTGGGGAGACAATAGTTCCCGGCTTAGCATCTGCTGCCTTCGGAACAAACGGACGGATTTCTGTTGTTGGCATCAATCGCAATCTGCCTACGACAATGGGAAGCGCAACGGTAGATGCGGTGGATTCACTCTCCGCCATTGTTTTTGACTTGAATTCCATAAGTGCTCCTGCCGTCATTGCAGACTATGACATTCTCAATATCGACGAGTTAAATATCGCGCCTGGCTTTCGCGTTCGCAACGGCAAGCAGCTTCACCTTCAAATGGATGGGGCAGCTCAAATGAACTATGTCGCCGCCTTGTCCGTGGGCAATGTCTTTGCAGACAATTTAACGGGCAAGCTTCCGACAACAATCACCATTGATAATAAACTTTTGTCGGCCTCAATTCTTACTGTCCTTGTGCCGGGCGCCCAAGGCATGACTGTGATCCCCATTCAACCCAGAGATCGAGACATATACTTGGGCATACAAGCGATCGATCCTTTTGAAGTGCCGGGCCCTACGGAACAACCGTCCACCTTTCGTATTTCGGTTTACGCGAAAGAACAAGGCGGCGGCTGGGTTGACTTCAATTTTCCATTTCAGGTAACTACCCAAACGCCCTGGTTGCGTTTGGAGTCCAACGAAGGAACCACCCCTTATGAGCTGAGAGCCACAGTAGACCCAAAGGGATTCAAAACCGGCATTTACAGGGCTTCCATAAAGATTTCGGTTGGAACTTTTACGCAAACACAAAGTTTGTCCTTCGTCGTGGGACCTATCCCGCGAGTCCAGCCAAACCCTTATCCAATTGAGGTTCTAATTGGGAAACCGACCACTCACAAATTCACCATTCAAAGCTCAAGTAGCCCGCTCGATTTCGAGCTGATGGCACAGACTCCCTGGCTTGACGTCTCCCCTAAAACTGGCCGCACTCCTCAAGAAGTTACCGTCACAGTGGATCCTAAATCCATGCCGCCTCAAGACTATCTACCGGTTGGTTCAATTATTATTAAAAGCGATGGTAACCAGACGATTGTCAATCATTATTACTTGCCACTAAACCCGCCAATCGTACTTTCTCCAGACACGATATTGCAGAAGGAAGCAGCCGCCGGAAGCCTGTTTACTTTTATCGCCAGCACCTCCCGCTGTAATGCTGCAACCAACCAGAGTGCCCCCTGGCCGCTAGTGCTCGGCGCTTGCACATTGCGAGTCAACGGCAGTCCAATACCTATCCAGTTGATTCAATCAAACACAAATTCCTATGGTGGTTTACGAGGCAGCTACGGCATTACTTATTTCATCACGGCGCAGTTGCCATATGACTTGGAAGGGCCAAACACTGCCGTTGAGATTGAGGACAGCCTGGGGAAACGAAATACGCTGACCTTGAAATTGAAGCCAGCAGTACCCGAGTTCAAGGACGATCTCCCCACCGGCCCATCCTATCCAACGGCTTTGTTGCGCCGCACTGGGGAAGAGCTCATAGTCAAACTTTCTGGTCTTGGACAAACCATAGTCCCAGCGCCGTGGGGCGATGTTGCAACAATTCCTATTGAGCCTGCGGTTCCCATAGAAGCCTTTGTCGGTGGCAAGAAAGCAAAGATATTGAGCGTGGAACTTTCCGCAACTGAGGTTGGTATTTTCAACGTGCACATCCAGATCCCAGAAATTGCCAGGGATCTGCATATCGTCAGTGTCCGAGCCGGCGGAACTCTGATTCCCACAGGATTTGTAGTTGTCGTCGACTGAGCCAGCGCGGAGCCGAAGGGGACTGGTCAATCTGTCCCAAGCTACGCAAACGCAGATGAAAATGAAAAGGCTCAAAGCGAGTGGACAGATCGACCTGTCCCCATTGGCGACCAACCACGAAGTTTCCCCCGAGTTCCATCCAGATGACGAAATCTTCAATCATAAAAACCTGTTGCCCTCTTCCACCGCCAACAGAGTATAATTAAGTCAGAACCTACGGCATGACGGCACAACCATTTAATAGCCGAAGGGGGGATAATCTGTGAAGCGCACCGGTTCGGATGACTCACTTCGATGTTCCTTCTGCCATAAATCCCAAGACGTAGTCGGCAAACTAATTTCGTCCCCTAGCGACTACCCGCGTGCTTACATCTGCGATGAATGCATCGCCGTTTGTAACTCCATTCTTGAGGATGATAAGCAGGAGCAGACTTACGGGGGGCCTCACAAGCTTCCCAAACCGCTTGAGTTGAAAGAGTACCTGGATCAATATGTGATTGGTCAGGATGCCACTAAGAAAAAACTGGCGGTCGCCGTCTACAACCATTACAAGCGCATTCAAATGAATAAGCAGCGTAGTGGGGAAGTGGAACTGGCCAAATCAAACATCATGTTGATTGGGCCTACCGGGACAGGCAAAACATTACTTGCTCAAACCCTGGCCCGCATCCTGGATGTTCCATTTGCTATCGTCGACGCAACCACGTTAACCGAAGCTGGATACGTTGGTGAGGATGTGGAAAACATTATCCTGCGCCTGCTCCAAAATTCTGATTGGGACGTGCAGCGTTGCCAGCAAGGCATCATTTATATTGATGAAATTGACAAGATCGGCCGTAAGGACGAAAACCCTTCCATCACTCGCGATGTTTCCGGTGAAGGCGTGCAACAAGCACTGCTGAAAATTCTGGAAGGCACCATCGCCAACGTCCCTCCACAAGGTGGACGCAAGCATCCCCACCAGGAATTCACTCCAGTAGACACTTCCAATATCTTGTTTATATGCGGTGGAGCTTTTGTTGGTCTTGAGAAAATAATTAGCCGCCGAGTGGGCCGTCGCGCCATCGGATTCCTTGAGGATGAACCTAAGGAAGGGACTCGTAAGATTCAACCGAATCGTCGTGATTCTTCGCTACTGGAACATGTGCAACCGATGGATCTGATCAAGTCTGGTTTTATTCCAGAATTTATCGGCCGCTTACCGGTGATCGGCGTGTTGGAAGATCTGGACAAAGACGCACTGGTTCAGATTTTGAGTAAGCCTAAGAATGCTATTATCAAACAATATCAACGCTTGTTTGACTTCGAAAATGTTAAGCTGAGGTTTACGGACGATGCCCTTGATGCCATCGCCGGTATGGCTTTAGAACGTAAAGTAGGGGCGCGCGGTTTGCGTATGATCATTGAAGAGTTGATGCTCGACGTGATGTACTATTTGCCTTCGAATAAGAAGGTCCGCGAATTCCTGGTAACCAAGGAAATGGTTATCACCCAAAAAATCAGTCTGTCCCTGTTGGAGAAAGCAGGTTAGGCTGGCAGCGCTCATCAAGCGTCTGCAGTAAAAGTTCTGGGCTTGCATTTGGATGGAACCATTTCAAGCCCAATGTCATCTACCAAAATGAATGCCTAGTGGCTGGGTCGGTTTTGAAACCGTGCTCGCCCCAAAATCCCCTGGAAACAAATCAAGAGTATATTTAAGACTACATGAGCGCAAAAGAAAAGCCCGAAACCAAGCGACTCCCCATGATGCCGATTCGCGATGTCGTCATATTTCCCCATATGATGACCCCGTTCGTAGTCGGTCGAGAATCCAGCGTGCGTGCATTGGAAGAAGCACTTGCTGGTGAGAAAAAGATTTTTCTCGCCACGCAACACGACGCTTCCATTGATGAACCCCGCCCGGACGAAATCTTCACCGTCGGAACGATAGCCAATATCGTTCAAAGTCTGAAGCTTCCCGATGGCAACATCAAAGTGTTGGTGGAAGGAATTGAGCGCGCCAAAGTTGTTTCTGTCTCCGATGACGAAGGGTTTTTCCGCGCCGTTGTGCGCACCTTCGCCACCCGCGTAGAAGCGGGCACCCAAGTAGATGCCCTAACCAGCCGCGTTACTTCCCTGTTTGAACAGTACGTAAAACTCAGCCAAAATCTGAACTACGAAACCATGATCGCCGCCATCCGCGTGGACGATCCGGGCAAGTTGGCCGATACCGTTGGTGCCAATCTACAACTCACCATTGAAGAAAAGCAGGAGCTGCTTGAAGTATTCGATCCAGTGGACCGCCTTACTCGTGTGGCGGAAATGCTGGACATTGAAATTGAGAAATTGAGTGTGGACCGCACCATTCAAGGCCGCGTCAAGCGCCAGATGGAACGGGCGCAAAAAGAATATTATCTCAACGAAAAGATTAAGGCCATCCAAAAAGAGTTGGGCCGTGGTGAAAAGAGTGAATACGACGATCTGAAGAAGAAGATCGAACAAGCTGGCATGAGTAAAGAAGCTCACGATAAGGCCATGCTGGAATTGAAGCGCTTGGAGCAGATGCCGCCGATGTCGGCAGAATCCACTGTTTCCCGCAACTATCTGGATTGGCTGTTGGCCGTGCCGTGGAAGAACAAGACCAAGGAAATTCGCGATCTGAAATTTGCTCGCGAAGTGTTGGAATCTGATCATCACGGTCTGGAAAAAATCAAGGAACGCATTCTGGAATTCCTGGCCGTTCGCCGTCTGGTGAAAAATCCCAAGGGTTCCATTCTATGTTTCGTCGGACCTCCCGGTGTGGGCAAGACTTCACTAGGAATGTCGATTGCCAAGGCCACTGGACGCAAGTTTGTCAGAATGTCGTTAGGCGGCGTTCGGGATGAAGCTGAAATTCGTGGTCACCGGCGCACTTACATTGGCGCACTTCCTGGCCAGTTGATTCAAATGATGAAGAAGGCTGGAACCAAGAATCCGGTTTTCATGCTCGATGAAATCGACAAGATGTCTACCGATTTCCGTGGCGATCCCTCATCAGCATTGCTCGAAGTATTGGATCCCGAACAGAACAGTTCCTTTCAGGATCACTACTTGGATGTGGAGTATGATTTAAGCGAAGTGTTCTTCGTGGCTACGGCGAATGTGCTGCATACCATTCCACCAGCGCTGCAAGATCGTATGGAAGTGATACGTCTTTCCGGTTATACAGAACTGGAAAAGATGGAAATCGCCAAGAAATTTTTGGTCGCAAAACAACGTGATGCCACCGGTCTTAACGACACCAACATTGAATGGGCAGACTCTGGAATTGCACAGTTGATTCAGTACTACACGCGTGAAGCTGGCGTGCGAAATCTGGAACGGGAAATCGGCAACGTGTCCCGCAAGATCGCCCGCAAAGTAGTGGAAGCGGAAGTGGACGGCGAACAGGCTACTGCTGCGGTTGTGGAAGCTTCGGCCAAGCCGAAGAAGAAATCAGCCAAGAGCAAGAAGCAGGAAGATGTTGCTCCAGAACCTTTGCAATCCATTCAGCCCAAGGTTTTTGTGAATGATAAAGTGGTTCAGGATCTGCTTGGTCCGCAAAAGTTTCGCGACCTGCAGATGACCCGCAAGAACGAAATCGGCACAACTTGCGGTTTGGCCTGGACGGAAGTTGGCGGTACCATGCTGACCACCGAAGTGAGCATTATGGAAGGTCGCGGCAAGTTGACCACTACAGGGAAACTGGGCGATGTAATGCAGGAATCGGCGCAGGCGGCATTAAGTTATATTCGCAGCCGAGCTCATGTGTTTGGATTGAATCGCGATTTCTACCGTCACCTGGATATTCACTTGCACGTTCCTGAAGGAGCAATCCCTAAAGACGGCCCATCGGCTGGCATCACCATTGCCACTTCCATGTGCAGTGCGCTATCGAACATCCCTGTTCGTGGTGACATTGCGATGACCGGTGAAATCACGGTGCGCGGTAAAGTTTTGCCCATCGGCGGGTTGAAGGAAAAGATGCTGGCGGCCCACCGTCACGGCATTTACGAACTGATTTTACCTAAGGATAATGAGAAGGATCTGCCGGATATTCCGGAAGTGATCCGTAAAGATATGCAGCTTCATTTTGTCGAATCGATGGATGAAGTGTTAAAACTGGCGTTGGCTGGAGATTTACAAGCGCTGCCTGTTCCACAAAGTGGAGTTGGCACTGTGGAGAATCCGCGGCCAACTGACGATAAACTTACACAGTAGGATTTCTTTTCCTATCCAAATGTGCGGCATTCGCTTGAGGAGTGCCGGACGTTTGGTGGAAAAATCGCGATGCAAACTGAATTTTTGTTGGGGGCGGCCTCTCCCGTGCAGTTTCCTGCACCGGGCTTACCGGAAATCGCCTTCATGGGACGCAGTAACGTGGGCAAGTCAAGTCTTCTGAACCGGCTGGTTGCCACTCAGGACCTTGCGTTCACCAGTTCCAAGCCAGGTTGCACGCAGCAGTTGAATTTCTTCCGGGTGGACAGAAAGTATATTTTTGTCGATTTACCCGGATACGGCTATGCTCGCGTATCGAAGACGGAGCGAGCGGCATGGCGGAAGCTGATTGAAAGCTATCTGCTGGACCGGCCATCTTTGTCGCTATGTCTTTTGTTGATTGATTCGCGGCATGGGTGGATGGATACAGATTTGGAACTCCGGCAATGGCTGGAGTACCACGGGCGACCATATCAAGTGGTTGCCACAAAGTTCGATAAGTTAAAAAAGCAGTCCGAGATTCATCACGCCATGGTGTCCTTAAAAGCACCGGAATCGTCGTTGGGACTTGTACCGTTCTCGGCCGTAACAGGCCAGGGAGTGAGGGAAATTTGGCAAGCGATCAAGACATCAAACAACCGGTCATAACCCCGCCGGCTTCTTCAGAAAAGCCGCAAGAGTCCAGACCAGAAACAACCATCCAGGTAGATCCAACCGTAAAAGTTGAAGCCAGGCATGAAGGGGACGCTCCTAAGCGAACTCCCCGTTCCACTGAGGCCAGGCTCAAACCTGAACCGAAAGTGGAGAAAGGCCCTGAAGTGAAACCGCCAGTAGTCGCGGCACCGATGGTGGAAAAACCTGTAGAAATGGTTGCTGCGGAACCGGCACCAGTAGTTGAAACCAGGCCTACACCGCCGCAGCTAGCTGCGACTCCGGTGGCACCTGCGCCGGAACATCGACCGGAGCAGCGGCCAGCCGATATCCGGCCGCATGGTGGGCAACGGCAAGCGGACAAACCGGAAGGGTTTCCCGATAAAAAGATGCATGACCGCATGGCTCTGAAGCTGGATTTAGTTGAGTTGAAGGACATGTCCATCATCAATCTGAATCAGGTGGCTAAGGACTTTGCCGTGGTGGGTGCCGCTGGTTTACGCAAGCAGGAATTGATCTTCAAAATCCTGCAAACGCAAGCCGAAAAAAGTGGGCTTATCTTTTCCGAAGGTGTGCTGGAATGCCTGCCTGACGGGTTCGGATTCTTGCGCGCGCCGGAATACAACTATCTGCCAGGGCCGGACGACGTTTACGTTTCCCCTTCGCAGATCCGCCGCTTCGACTTGCGCACAGGCGATACGGTTAGCGGGCAGATTCGCCCACCTAAAGAAGGCGAACGTTACTTTGCACTGATCAAAGTGGATGCGATCAACTTTGAACCACCCGAGGAATCGCGCAATAAGATTTTCTTCGACAACCTGACGCCGCTGTACCCTCAGGAACGGTTGAAGTTAGAAACCACCAAAGATAACTTCTCTGGTCGTGTGATGGATCTGCTTACACCAATTGGGAAAGGCCAACGCGGCTTAATCGTCGCGCCACCCCGTACTGGTAAGACGATGCTGATGCAGAACATCGCCAACTCCATTACCACCAATCATCCTGAAGTGAATCTGATTGTATTGCTGATTGACGAACGACCGGAAGAAGTCACTGATATGCAGCGTAGCGTGCGCGGCGAAGTGATTAGTTCCACGTTTGACGAACCTGCATCTCGCCACGTCCAAGTGGCCGAAATGGTGATTGAAAAAGCCAAGCGTCTGATTGAACACAAGCGCGATGTTGTCATTTTGCTTGACTCCATTACCCGTCTGGCGCGTGCTTACAATACGGTTGTTCCGCCGTCGGGCAAAGTGCTTTCAGGTGGTGTGGATTCCAATGCACTGCAACGCCCCAAACGATTCTTCGGCGCGGCCCGCAACATTGAAGAAGGCGGATCGCTGACTATCATTGCAACGGCACTCGTGGATACCGGCAGCCGCATGGACGATGTGATTTTCGAAGAATTCAAGGGCACTGGCAACATGGAAATTCACCTGGATCGCAAACTGGTGGATAAGCGCGTGTTTCCGGCGATTGACATTAACAAGAGCGGTACACGTAAAGAAGAATTGTTGATGCCGAAAGAGGAATTGAATCGGGTTTGGATTCTGCGCAAGGTACTCAATCCTTTGTCACCGGTGGAATCAATGGAACTGCTGATCGACAAGTTGAACCGAACGCGGTCAAACGCAGAGTTTCTCAATTCGATGAGCGGGGCGTAGAAGACTTTTTATCCGCAGATGGCGCAGATAAGCGCAGATGAA
The DNA here is from genome assembly GCA_043781815.1 of Bryobacterales bacterium. GTDB lineage: Bacteria > Acidobacteriota > Terriglobia > Bryobacterales > Bryobacteraceae > JANXSF01. The sequence goes on from JAYWBH010000095.1 coordinate 12,676, forward strand.
GACAAGATTTATACTTGGTTTTATCTGCGCTTATCTGCGTCATCTGCGCAGTTTGGCTCTGATTCGCATCAAGGTACACTTGTAAGTAGGATGGCACAACCCGTAATAGTAATCGACCCAGAAGTTATGAATGGAACACCCTGTTTTCGCGGGACGCGAGTTCCGTTTAAAAATCTTATTGATTATTTAGAGGGAGGTCACTCGTTGGGTGAGTTCTTGCGGCAATTCCCAACTGTGAGCCACGAAATGGCCATACAGGTACTCGAACAGGCTAAGGATTCACTCTTGGCCAAAATTGCATGAAGATATTGTTGGATGAATGCTTGCCTCTCGATTTTAGGCACAGCTTCACCAATCATGAGGCTCACACCGTTCAATGGGCAGGTCTGAAAAGTAAGAAAAATGGCGAATTGTTGCGGGCCGCCGAAGCCGCTGGCTATGAAGTGCTAGTGACAGTCGACCAAGGAATCCCTCATCAACAATCTAGTTTGGGCCGGAAGATTGCAGTTATTGTAATCCGTTCACAAACGAACCAGCTTGAAGACTTGATTCCAATCGTTGATGCAGTCTTGCACGTGCTGACGATGATTCTTCCCGGGGAAACCGTTACTATCCCAAGATCGGTTTAGTCCACAGAAACTTTCAAAAACTTTGTCCGCAGATGGCGCAGATGAAAACAAAGATTTTTACTTGGTTTTATCTGCGCTTATCTGCGTCATCTGCGGATAAATTTTTGGAGAATGATTTCGCGACTTACACCTTTGTGCCGATAGGGGCAGGGTTGTCGAAATAATAAACTTCAATTCCATATTTTGATTATCCCACTGAAGATTCGAAATAAAGAAAGGGGCGGTAAGCGCTCTTTCTCTCTTCTTATGGGCTCGTGTGGACGTCATCGATTTGGGCTTTAAAATGCCCGGCGCGGTATGTTGCGCTAATCCGAACGTGCACGAAGTCCAGCGATTAAAAGCAAGTCCATTTGGCGAGGGCGTGCATGCACACCAAGATCGCGCCGGACTCAAACTTAAAATCTTAAGAAGAAATCAGCCTTTGCCGCCCCCTCTGTTGTCAGGTTCTATGTTATTACAACCTCCTTTTTTTATGGAAGTGGTCAACAACTTTGGAACTGCTCATTTCTACGTTCTACTTCTTACTACACCCCCACTTTGAACCCATATTTCAGTTGTGTCAATAGATATTTTGGGTCACTTACTTCTTTGTTGCAGGTGTAAATACGCGAGCCCTTTCATCCCAACTTGCATCTCCCTGATAGCGATATCCCGTGGGCAGTTTATCCCACTCCGTACGCGATAGGCCATTCAATTCATACACCAGTTTTCCATCGCGAAAAGTCAGTTCGCAGGTTAACTTTTTGTCACCGCGAAGCAACGCTCCGTACATATCCACAAATCCGAAATTACCCGACTCCAACTTCAAAACGGCAACGTCAGCAGGTGAGCCAACCGAAAGATTGCCCAGTTCTTCATGATGAATTTCACGCGCTGGATTCCAGGTAGATTTGGCAATCACATCATCCACAGAAAGCCCCATGGCCAGAAATTTATCCATCACGTTGAGCATGTCTTTCATGCCGTTATTGGCGCTGCCATTGTGCAGGTCGGTGGAAATAGAATCGGGAAGAAAGCCGTCTTTGATCAGCGGCACAGCCACCCGCCATAAGAAACTTCCACCGCCATGACCAACATCGAAAAACACTCCGCGTTTGCGACCTTCAAACAGTGCTGGATTCGGATGACCAGATTCCGTCTGCTCACCACGCAGCCCAGAATAAACGTGGGTGTAAATATCACCGGCACGCATTTTCTTAGTGAGTAATTCACTCAGCGGACGTTCCGGTTTATTGGAACCGAAGTCCACCATCACAGGGATGCTGGCGAGCGTGGCGGCGGCCAGCGCGTTGTCCACCGGTGTCCATTCCGGTCCAGTGAAGTGCGCCGTCTTAATGCCGACAATCAGCCCTTTATGCTTCAACGCCATTTCCGCTGCTGGCTTCACTTCCATATCGTTGAGATCACTTTCATAACGCCCGCCGCGCATGCCGTTACCGACGATGTTGAGAAACGCAAAGATGCGCGTTCGGGAACGGTCGATAACGCGATCTTTGAAATCATCAAAATTGCGCCAACCAGCACAGCCTGCATCCGCAATGGTGGTGACGCCGACTCGAAACGTGTAGCCATCGGGATAGACGCTGAGGTCCCCGGCGTAAGACCGCTTTTCACCGGTGCCTGCGTAGACATGCGCATGAATATCAATCAGGCCGGGAGTGACGTAGTTCCCGCTGACGTCGATCACTTTGCGGGCAGTAGCAGGGTCTATCCGGGCGCTCACTTCGGCAATGCGGCCAGCTTGAATCGCGACGTCACGAATGGCGCTGATCTTGTTTTTCGCATCGATCACGTGACCGCCCTTCAGTAGTAAATCGTACTTGGGCTGAGCAATGCTCAGCATTGCGAAAAGTGGGACCGCAAGCAGAAGTTTCATGACTTACGCGCTCCGGCGAAACTGGTGGCGCTGGGCGGTCCACTTGGCTTCCAGGTATTCGCCCATGGAAAGAGTGCCGCTCATTTCATCACCGGTGAACTTGCCTTGGAAATCGAACATCAAGGAATCGCCATGACGTTCGGTGTAACTGCTATTGAGACGGACGCGGTCGCCTTCCAGAGTGCCGCCGAGGTCGCGCGAAACGAAGTCGCCTTGATGGGTGCCTTCCACACGGCCACCGCTATTTTGTTTCAGATGCAGAACGTGTTCGGATGTGGAGGCAAGGTAATCAATGCGAACGTCCCAGCGTCCGGTGAGGTCGCCGATGGGGGCATCGGTTGTGGCGGCGGCAACTTTCGGCGGGTTGGCCAATGTTTCGGCAATGCGTGCGGCCACAATTTTTTCATCACCTTCAGCCATCATGTAAGGAACAATTGAGATGCCTGTTTCCGTACCTTGACCCCGTTCAAAGCCGGTGGGCAGCGCAATGCGTGGTTCGGTGGTGTAGAGATGACGGGCGAGGTCACGGCCGGTGATGCCGAGTTTAGCCGCATCCCAACGAATAACTAGAGAAGGGGTCTTATTGGACAGCCCTTCCGGTTGACGAATGGAGGTGGTGACGCCGGGAGTGGCGCTCAGTTTTTTAGAGATGGAATCCAGCCGCGCCATCCAGTTATTCCACTCGGCTTTGTGATCGCGCTGGAACCACATTTCAACAGCCATCAACATGCCGATGGCTTCTTCTTTACCGATCTTCAAGGAGCGAGCATAGCCATGATGAGGCGCGGAATGAACCCAGGCGGCACGAACCAGATCTTTGCGACCGAGCAGCATTCCAGCAGTCTGGGGTCCGCGAATGCACTTGCCACCACTGTAGGAAACCAGCGTGGCACCCAGTTCCAGGTGGACGTTGGGCACGGTGAGAATTTCAGCGGCAGCGTCTACCAGAACGGGAACGTTGTAACGTTTGGCCACTTCGCAAATAGCTTTGGTGGAGAGCGGCCCGCTATCGGCATTGGGACCGGCCAGGATGTAGACCATGGCGGTACGGGGTCCAAACGCGGCTTCCAGTTCGGCGGCAGTACCGGCTTCAATGATCTTGGCCCCGACGGCGCGGACGGCGGCATCGTACACGTTACGCGAATGATTGGGGATGACCACTTCATCTTTAGTGAAGCCGCTGAGATTGGGGAGTCGGACATGAAGGTCGGGATTGCCACCGGCGATGCACGCGGCAGTGGCATGGGTAATGGCGGCGGAGCAACCGCAAGTGACCATGCCGAATTCCGCTTTGGTGAGTTCAGCTAAACGCCCTCCAATGGCGGCCATCAGCTCATCAATGTGCACGTAGTGTTGCGACGCTTCGGCCATGGCGTTGCGCACTTCTGGCAGCATGGTGGATCCGCTGATGATGGTGAACGTGCCGCGGGCATTGATGAGTGGCTTGACGCCAATGGATTGGTAAAGGTTGGCACCGAGCTTCAGCGTTGGTGCGGCTGTGGCGGTACGTGCAAGGAAGGCGGGAAGCGCGGCCAGTGCGGTGGTGCGGAAAAGGTCACGACGTTGAAGCCGTTGTTTCAGAAATTTGTACATGGCGTGTCTTCTACTTTAACGCGAACTAGCGGGGAATAGAGACACTTCGGCCTTAAAACGAGACCCAGCCGTTTTCAACTTCCGTCACTTCCCTACCCGCCCAGGTAGTTGGCTGATTCGCAGCTACGCATTCCGGTTCCCCAACCAGTTGGCGTGAAGTGTTATGAAGATGTGACGACCGGGAGTCGAGTTATGTTTTGGATACCGCGCGGACTTATCCCACGGGAAGCTTGCTGGCCAGCAATTGTTCTTCCTGGTTAGACTGTACAGGACGGAGTCTTGATTTCGAACTGAGGGTAAGGGGAAGTGGTTGATTGTGTGGGAAATGTTTTTATTTTTCGATGGGGATGGGCGGGGGAGGGTTAGTGCCTTCGAATCAATTCTTCGTCTTCCATTTCCTCAGCGAGGGCCAATGCTTTGTCACAGCGGAAGTTGTTCGCTGGTCATGTCAACCGCCTACACTTGATGGGAGAAGGTATTTAATGGAACAAAGTTATACAGTGCTTTTCGAGCCTGCCGAAGAAGGCGGATATATCGCGTTTTGTCCAGCGCTTCCTGGGCTGGTCACTGAAGGCGATACTTTCGAAGAAACCCGAGAACGAGTGAACGAAGCGATTGCCGGATACCTCGAAAGTTTGCTCAAAGAGGGCTAGTCAATAATGGAACAAAACTAAGTCTCACTTCCCGAACTGGTATGAGCAAATCTGCCTGCATTTCATGGTGCCTATTTGAAGCGATGCACTCTGATTTCCATCCTTGACTAAGCAGGTTTTTCGGTGGAGCGGTATCTTGCGCTTTTGTGAACGAACTAACCGCTGATCTTTAGGGGGCCCGTTTACAATACAAATATACGTATAATATTAAGGTGGAAGATCGTGAAAATATCAAACCGCTGCGATGGATTGGCTCTTCCAGAAATGATATTCAGTCGTTTCCTCGCGCCGTAAAGTCAGAGATTGGTCAAGCACTCTATACAGCGCAGCGCGGTCAGACTGATCCGGCAGCGAAGGCGCTCAAAGGATTTGGTGGTGCTAGTGTTCTTGAAATTGTTGCGCCCTATGATGGCAACACTTGGCGCACTGTTTATACGGTTCGGTTAAAGCGTGCCATTTACGTGCTGCACGCCTTCCAAAAGAAATCGAAATCTGGCGTCGCCACACCACAGAAAGAAATCGACCTCATCTGGAAACGGCTTGCGGATGCGGAACGCGACCACAAAAATAGGGAGAACTAATGATGACAACTAAAACTCCAAAGAAAACCGAATTGTCGGGGAGAGTCACCGAAAGCAGCGGCAACGTATTTCGAGATCTTGGCCTGCCGAATCCCGAACAGGAAATGATGAAGGCTCGGCTGACTCTCAAGATTTACCACATCATTCGCGAACGCGGACTTACCCAGGTGCAAGCGGGCAAGGTGCTTGGTATAAAGCAGCCACACGTGTCCCTGCTGATGCGCAACCGATCAGGCAGCTTTTCGGCTGGACGACTGATGGAGTTCTTGACGGCACTTGGTCAGGACGTGGAGGTGACGGTGCGGCCAGCGAGGAAGGAACAGGGGGAGATGTCGGTTCTGGTGGGGTAAGGGCTATCGGGGTTCCCATGTCTTTGGGTTCTCAATCGGCAGTCGGAAACGCCCAATGTCATTTAGTTTGCCTGCATCCCTGTAGAATCTCCAACGTTTTTGTTGGGATAACCCGTGGTTAAAAGACCGCTCCTTGCGGTCACGGCTCGTTAACGCACTGATTCTACAGAGCCGTGACCGCGAGGGAGCGGTTTTTCAAAGGCCTGATACGCCTCGCTCAAACACTTGAACCTGTCCGATTGCGGAAAACTATATGACATTGCGCGGAAACGCCTGCCCCACCCACCAAGGGTAGGCAAGTCTAGTGCGACGAAATCGGTTTTACTACAGACCATTAATTTGCAGCTTGCCATATGACTTAGATGTTTTTGGTATGAACTAACAAATTATGGCAAGAGACTGGCCACGGGAATATCCGCGTCTGGCTTGCCTAGAGGCCGCACACTTTCCCCTGCGGAATAGGCTACGCACGATTGATACTGATCGCCTTGAGGCTGGCGCATTACCAGAACCTGCCGCGCGTTTAAATCTACGATCCAATACTCGGGAATTCCTGCTCGGGCATATAGCCGAGACTTGACTACTCGGTCCTGAAATAATGACGAGATTGCTACTTCAACTACCAATGCAACGTCGGCCGGTTGCGGCAACCTGGGTCCGAACTCACTAATTGGCCGATTGAGGACTATAGCGTCGGGCTCAGGTTCATTGCTCGAGTTATCTTCGGGGGCAAGATCGATTGGAGCTTCTGCCACCACGAAGGAATTTCCAAACAACTGCATCAGCATGAGGAACACTTTGTGGACCGCCGAAACATGGAGCCAACCTTTACCCATTTTGTTGAAAAGCTCCCCTTCAATCAGCTCCAGATGTTGCCCGTCCAACAGCCCTGTGGATTCCAACACACACACTTCTTCCCTACTCCACTTTTTACGTGGTAATTCTGGAATGAAAGAAGGAGGCGCGGCGACCGCAAGTAGTTGTGGCATTAGGCTAATTCCTGTAACTATTGTAGCTGACGCGGATTTTGGCACACTCGAATCCCTGGGCTGGGCACGTTAAGCATCCACGTGATCGGCAAAAAACAGATCTAGCGCCATCTTATGCTTCTCTGCCAAGTGACCGGAGAACTGCTTCATCTCGCTCTTTGGCATGGGTCGAAATGCTTTGGCGATGTTTACGTTTTGGTCAATGAATTCGCGCTTGGGCATGCCGATTACAGCGACAGACACAGGCAACGACATAGAATATTGCACCAACTTTTCAAGAGGGGCCTTGTCCACCAAACGTTCCTGGCCGAACACCTTCATCGCAATCACACCCATCTTCTTTTTTAACGCCACGGGCAGGGCCACGGTCTCAAAGCTATGGACCATATCCAGATTCACATCCATGCCGCCGGGGATGCTCTTCATGCCCACCAGTGCTCCGTTGAGGGCCATCTGTGTACAATCGAAATCGTTCCGCTCAATGGCCATTTTCAAAACGTCCGGGTTGTGATGACAGGTGATGCCAATGTTGGTGGCCACCTTCTGATCGCGCAGTTGGTACAACCGCTTCAACACGCCGTCTGGGGCTTCAATAGCTTTCAGGTCTTCTTCGTCCATCAGTGCGTGGACGTGCAGTACATCGACATGATCTGTTTGCAGACGCTTCAAACTGTCTTCAATGATGCGCATGGCCTCATCGCCTTTACGCTTGTTGATTTTTGTGGCCAGCCAGACTTCATTGCGACGAGTGGCCATCACCTTGCCGACGCGTGTTTCGCTGAGGCCATCGCCATAGCCGAACGCTGTGTCCACATAGGTGATACCAAGATCCAGCGCATGATTCAACGCGTCAAGTGCCTGGTCTTCTTCTTTATAAGAAAGGAAGCGCGATCCGCATCCAAAGGCTAAAATAGAAACCTTTTTCGCGGTGCGACCGAGCGGACGCATGGGCATTCCGGTGGCGGCATCGACTGTAGTGGATGCAAGGGTCAACGCGGCGGCGGCTTGCAGAAATTCACGGCGTGAGGTGGACATGCACGCTATGATATCGCGTCTTTCTAGGAAACTGTTTTAGGGGCGAGAAACATTTGGTACCCAATGCCGCCCACTGCCGCCGTGCCGAGGCAGACCAGAGAGACTGTAGGATTCATACGGATGCCCTGGAAGGCGATCCAGGAACCAACCAGAATGTAGAACACCGGAATCAGCGGCCAGGCGAAGTTGACTACTGCCAGCTTCTGCCAACCGGCTCGCTGCCTGAAAATGAACAGGCTGGCTACGGCGATGACGCTGAAGGCGTTCAACAAAAAGCCGATGAAGAAAATCAAATCCTTAAAGGGCGTGAGGGTCATAAAAATGGTGAAGACACCCTGCATCACAATGGCGTAGATGGGTGTGCGCCATTTAGGATGAACAATTGCTGCAGCGGGAAAGAAGGCTTTGTTCTTGGCCATGGCGTAGTAGACGCGAGGGCCGATGGTGACCATAGCGTTGACCGTTGCCATGAGCGACAGGGCCATGAGGAATCCGAAGACGCCCGATATGTGAGGGCCGAATAAATGGGATGCCGATAAGGTTCCAATGGCTACAACCCCTTTCATTTGCTCCAAGGGTTGTGCGTAGATGAACACCAGATTCAAGCCGACGAACAGGACCGTGACAATCAAGGTGCCGATGGTGAGGGCCAGTGGCAAGGTACGTTCGGGATTCTGCACTTCTTCAGCGACGTAGGTGGCGGCGTTCCAGCCGCTGTAAGCCAAATAGATGAAGATCAGACTGATGGAAAATTGCGAAGGAACGCTGCTGGTGCTGGTGCGAACTGCGCTTTGCGAAAAGTTAGCCCAGTTGCCGTTGCCCATGGTGAAGCCGAAAACAATGAAGCCGATGATCACTGCCAGCTTTACACCGGTCAGTACATT
>JAYWBH010000096.1:0-21205 GCA_043781815.1 Bryobacterales bacterium
TTCAACACAAATTCTGGATTCGGCGAACCATCGGCCAAGTACCGCCAATCGTTAAATAGCTGATCCCCTAACCCGACTTTTGAGATCGTCTTTAAGAAGCGCGCTGGGATAATCTGATCGGTATCAATGTTATCGGTCGGCATCAAAACCACTCGGCTTTCAAACTTCATTTACTTACCCCCCAGCAAAGTTCGCACGTCTGTTACAACCCCATTCACCGCACTGGCTGCGGCAGTCATCGGGCTGGCCAGGAACGTCCGCCCACCCTTGCCTTGCCGACCCTCAAAATTTCTATTCGATGTAGACACGCTGTATTGCCCTGGTGCCAATTGATCGCCATTCATGGCGATGCACATAGAACAACCCGCTTCACGCCATTCCGCACCGGCCGCCTTGAAAATCTCGTCCAACCCTTCTGCTTGCGCCTGTCGCTTAATTTCCTGCGACCCTGGAACCACCAGCATGCGCACGCCCGGATTCACCTTCCTTCCCTTCAATATGCTGGCCGCAGCTCGCAAATCGCTCAACCGGGAATTGGTGCAGCTTCCAACGAACACCACATTCACCGGATGCCCGGCCAAGGGTTGCCCTGGTTGCAGATCCATATATTTCAGAGCCTTGGTCAACGAATCGCGCTCCAACTTGTCGGTCATGGCAGCCGGATCGGGAATCAGCCCGGATATGGAAATGCCTTGTCCGGGATTGGTGCCGAACGTAATCATCGGTTCCAACTCATCGGCGTTGATGGTGATGCTGTGATCGTAGACCGCGCCTTCATCCGTCGGCAACTGCTTCCAACGGGCCACCGCCGCATCCCAATCAGCACCCTTCGGAACAAAACGACGACCCTTCAAGAATTGGTAGGTGGTCTCATCCGGGGCAATTAAGCCGGCCCTTGCGCCGCCTTCAATGGCCATGTTGCAAACGGTCATCCGCTCTTCCATGGAAAGTGCGCGAATGGCTGACCCGGTGAACTCAAAAATACAACCCGTGCCACCGCCGATCCCAATGCGGCTGATCAGCGCCAGGATAATATCCTTGGCCGCTACGCCCGGCTTCAGCGTTCCATCTACCTGAACTTGATACGTTTTAGATCGGCGCTGCAGCAACACCTGGGTGGCCAGCACCATCTCCACTTCGCTGGTGCCGATGCCGAAGGCCAAAGCCCCAAACGCGCCGTGGGTGGCCGTATGGGAATCACCGCAAACTACGGTCATGCCGGGCTGGGTCAGTCCTTGTTCAGGTCCAATCACATGACAAATGCCGTTGTTCTCATTGTGAAATCCGAAGTACGGAATGCCGAACTCGTCAGCATTCTTCCCCAGTTGTTCCACCTGTGTGGCGGCAATCTGATCCACAATCGGCAATGATTTCGCAGTCGTGGGTGTGGAATGATCCACTGTCGCAAAGGTGGATTCTGCCCGGCGGACGGTGCGCCCCATTTCACGCAAGCCGGAAAAGGCTTGGGGCGAGGTCACTTCGTGCACCAGATGGAAGTCGATATAGAGCAGGCAGGGAGCCCCCTCTTGTTCGGCAACTACGTGCGAATCCCAAACTTTTTCAATAATTGTACGTGGCTTAGATTGCATCACAAACAGATTCTCCTACTTGTTCAGTGGTAGCGGGCGTGCCTTTGGGCTTCAAATCGGCGGTGGTCTTGCCGCTGTTCAAAACCTCTTCCATGGCCTTATAAACGGCCTGCGCTTCTTTCATCAAACCGAAACTATACTCGAACATCGCCGCCACTGAGCCGATGGCCCCCAATGGATTGGCTTTGTTCTGACCGGCAATATCCGGGGCCGAACCGTGGACCGGTTCATACAGCCCAACCCAGGCTCCCGACGGCTTCTTCCCGCCAATGGAAGCCGATGGCAGCATTCCAATGGAGCCGGCAATTACCGCGCCCTCATCACTTAGGATATCGCCAAACATGTTTTCCATCACTACTACGTCGAACTGCTTGGGCCGCAGGATCAATTGCATGGCGCAGTTGTCTACCAGAATATGTTCCAGTTCCACGTCGGGGAATTCCGGCGCCACTTCACAAACCACGCGACGCCAAAGCTGCGACGTTTCCAGAACGTTCGATTTATCGACACTGGTCACCTTTTTGCGACGATTTCGAGCCAAACTGAAGGCCATGCGCGTTACCCTGGCGATTTCATCTCGCGTATAGGTCATGGTATTGGTGCCGCGTTCTTCGCCGCCTTCGCCGGTAATCCCTCGCGGAGTGCCGTAGTAAATGCCGCCGGTCAGTTCGCGAACAATGATCATGTCCACGCCGTCCACCAGATGATTCTTCAAAGGAGAGGAATCAAGCAGTGACGGATAACTCTTCACAGGCCGCAGATTAGCGTAGACTCCCAAAGCCTTGCGGATTCCCAACAATCCACGTTCAGGGCGCTTTTCTGGTGGCCAATTGTCGAACTCGGGAAGTCCCACGGCACCCATCAAAGTAGCATCGGCTTCCAAGGCTAACTTCTTTGTTTCCTCTGGGAAAGGGCCACCAGTTTTATGGATTGCCACGCCACCCAGCAACCCTTCAGTTAAATGTAAGCTGTGGTTGAACTTTTTGCATGTATGTTCAAGAACACGAACCGCTTCCTTGGTTACTTCAATGCCAATCCCGTCGCCGGGAACAATCAGAACATTCAGATTCATAGATTCCTATTGAGCCACTGCCGCTTTGATTTCCTGGCAAAGTTGCGCAATTTGTTCATTGCGCACACCCTTCACCCGGTCAGCCAACGTACAGAAGCCTGCGTATACCAGATCCAATTCCTTAACATCCAGCGTGTAACCCAATGTTTCGCATCGATTTTTCAACGCATGCCTACCACTGTGTTTGCCCAGAATCAACTTGCCTTCCGGGACCCCTACTGTTCTAGGATCAATAATCTCGTAGGTCGATTTTTCCTTCAGGTAGCCGTCCTGATGGATGCCCGCTTCATGGGCAAAGGCGTTATCTCCTACAATGGCTTTATTGGGTTGTGGGCCAAAGCTAATCATTGACGTTAACAATTGACTGGCTGAATACAGGTGCTCCGTGTGGATGCCTGTTATAAACGGCAGCTTATCGGGCCGCGTTTTGAAACACATCACCACTTCTTCTAGCGAAGCATTTCCAGCTCGTTCGCCGATCCCGTTAATCGTACATTCCACCTGTCGAGCCCCGGCTTGCACAGCAGCCAGCGAATTGGCCACTGCCAAACCCAAATCGTCGTGACAATGCACGCTGACAATAGCCGAGTCGCCCAGCTCTCCGACTACATGGCCGATCATCTCTGCATATTCCGACGGCACCGAGTAGCCCACTGTATCCGGCAAATTCACAGTGCGGGCTCCGGCTGCCACCACGGCTTTGGAAACTTGGGTTAAATATTCAATGTCCGTACGCGATGCATCTTCAGCGGAAAATTCCACATCGTCGACGTATTTACGAGCCAGTTCAACTGCTCTAACTGCCGCTTCAAGAACCTGTTCCCGACTTTTATTCAACTTAAACTTTAAGTGAATGTCTGACGTTGCAATGAACGTGTGAATGCGCGGACGCTTGGCGTTCTCAAGGGCCTTGGCTGCACGTTCCACATCCAGTGTGTTGGACCGGGCCAGCGCTGCTACTTGCACCCAAGGGAACTCCTTGGCCACAGCACCCACAGCTTGAAAGTCGCCTTCGGAAGCAATGGGAAAGCCCGCTTCCATAATGTCTACACCCAAATCGGCAAGCTTGGCTGCCATCCGAAGCTTCTCTGGTACCGTCATGCTACAGCCTGGCGATTGCTCGCCGTCACGCAAGGTGGTGTCGAAGATGTATACGCGTTGACCCATTGATTAAGCCTCCAGAGATTTTATTATGGGCGTGTACCGTGAATATCGCAAATTTATAATATTGTAGAGCGGAATAAGTCCTAGTAATACTAATTTGCAGTTTTCCTTGATCGAACTTCAAGTTTGGAATAAACTATCCTTATTGACGGGCGCACTTACATAACATGGAACTACACGCAATCCGAGTTTTCCTCACCGTCGCCATTGAAAAATCTTTCTCCCGTGCGGCTGAAAAACTGCTCCGAACGCAGCCTGCAATCTCCTTAGCTGTCCAACGGCTGGAATCGGAACTGGGTGAAAAGTTGATTGATCGTTCTGGCAAAGAGCTATTGCTGACTGATGCCGGCAAAATCGTGCTGGAATATGCCCGCCGATTTGAAACGTTGGAAGGCGATATGGGCAACGCCCTCAATGAAATGCGCGATAACTCCGCGGGGCAACTTGTGATTGGCGCCAATGAATCCACTACACTATACCTTATCCAGCATATCGTACAGTATAGAGACCTTTATCCTAAAGTGAAGGTTCGCATTCGACGCAGCTTGTCCAGCAAAATCCCTGCCCAATTGATTGATGGGGAACTGGAACTTGGCGTCATCAGTTACGACCCGAACGACGACCGTCTGGAAGCATCCGTTATTTATACCGACCACTTGGCGTTTGTTGTCAGCCCGCAACACCGGTTCGCCCATCTCAAACAGGTTTCCATTACCGAACTGGGAATGGAAACTTTCATCGCGCATAACGTGCTTTCACCGTATCGGGAAATGGTGTTGCGTGAGTTTCAACGTCACAAAGTAGCCCTGAATATGGACGTGGAAATGCCCACCGTAGAAACCATTCGCATTCTTGTGCAACGCAATCAAGGCGTGGCCTTCCTTCCAAAAATGTGTGTGGAACAGGAAATTGAAGCGGGCCTGCTTTGCGAAGTGAAGATTCCTGAACTGATGGTTGACCGCAAAATCTATCTTGTCCAACCAGCGCGCCGGGCACTCAGCCATGCCGCCCACGCGTTTCTGAATGTGATCAAGTCATAATCAGGAGATGGCAAAATTCCTCTTCCTGATTGCGGCTACAGCAATGCTGGCCCAAGCCCAGCGCACCCGCATTGAACTTACCAAGCCCACCACACCCAAAGACGACGCCAAGGCCAACAGCCCTGAAGTCCCCGATGTGTACGCCATTCCGGCCAAGTTTGATCGCGTTGTGGTGCTGCGCTTCAAATTTGATACTGATCTTCTGGCGGGAATCGAAAAGATGGTGAAGGAGCAGAATATCAGGAACGCTGTGTTTCTTTCCGGTATCGGTTCACTGCGCGGCTACCATGTGCACTCCGTCAGCAATCGAACTTTCCCATCGAAGAACACGTTTTGGAAAGATCCCACAGCCCCTGCCGACATTCTTTCGGTAAACGGCTTTGTCATTGACGGCAAGATTCATGCGCACATGACACTATCGACGGGGGACAAATCCTTTGGCGGCCACATTGAGGCAGGGAATCCTGTATTCACCTTCGCCATTATCACGCTGGGTATTCTTGATGGAAGCGTGGATTTGAGTCGAGTAGACGATAAGACTTATCGCTAAAACCTATCGCTAGGAATTATTCCTTATATAAAAGGCTCAGTAGGGTCAGCACCACTCCTGCTAAAACGCTTGCCGCTGGCTCAGACGTCAGCATACTGAATAAAGTGGACACCCAGCTATTTTCAAGCTTGGGACTGCGTCAGGAATGAGCCGCCAGTCCCCGGAACCATCCTACTGATTGCTAGAACTTTCGTTTTCTCTGAGAGAATTCGGCCCCAATCCACACTAATTCTATATGGGACTTCTCGCAATCATAGACGACATCCGCCACAAGGGTCGCTTACGCAAATGGACACGCACCGCCGCCAGCGGCCGCTATGCTGAGGATCTAACCCATCGCTATCTGCAATCGAAAGGGATGACTGTGGTTGCAAGGAACTGGCGCGTCCTGGGCGGTCGTGGAGAGGTGGATCTGGTCGCCTGGGATGCCGATGTCCTGGTGTTCATCGAAGTCAAGTCTCTGCATTCCAATGAATATAGCCAGCCGGAGCGCTCCGTCAACAAAGAGAAGATGTTTCGCATTGGCTGCGCCGCACGGGAGTACATGCGCCGAGCCGAACTGGAAGCGGTTCCAGTTCGCTTCGATATCGCCAGCATCGTGCTATGGCCTGAGCCTGTAATGGAATACTTTCGTGATGCCTTTCTACCGTTCCCTAGAAAAGTGTAACGCCTGGTAATTTCCCAGTCGTCGCTGGCCCCGTTAAGGGACTAAAAAACACAATATACTAAAAGGTTCATGCCCGAACTTCGTAAGGATCCAATCACAGGCAGGTGGGTAATCATCTCCACTGACCGCGCCCGCCGACCGAACGATTTTCTCAAGCAATCGGTCAAGATTGAGGGTGGTCGATTCTGTCCCTTTTGCCCTGGACATGAGGATAAAACTCCTCCTGAAGTGTTGGCGTTTCGTCCTGGTGGCGGTGCGAACACTCCTGGTTGGACACTCCGAGTGGTTCCCAATAAATTTCCCGCATTGCGTGTGGAAGGGGAAATGTCCCGTGAAGGGGAAGGTCTGTACGACAAGATGAACGGCGTGGGTGCGCATGAAGTGCTCATTGAATCGCCAGATCATCAGGCTACATTGGCCACGATGGACGAACGGCAGGTGGCGGATTTATTGTGGGGATTCCGCGACCGTGTTCACGATCTTAAGAAAGATACCCGCCTGCGCTATGTATTGCTGTTCAAAAACCATGGCGAATCTGCTGGGGCTTCGCTGGAACATTGCCACTCCCAACTCATCGCGTTGCCCATTGTTCCCAAACGTGTGGAAGAGGAACTGCAAGGTGCCAAGCGCTATTACGATTTCCGTGAGCGCTGTGTCTATTGCGATATCGTCCAACAGGAATTGGCCAGCAACAGTCGTCTGGTGATTGAAACACCAGAGTTTGTTTCCGTATGTCCCTTTGCTGCACGTTTCCCATTTGAAACCTGGATCATCCCGCGCAAGCATAACTCCCATTTTGAAAGCATTCAGGAAAAGGAAATCCACAACCTGGCGTGGGTGTTGAAGACCACCTTGCAAAAGATGGACAAGGCGTTGGAACTGCCTGCGTACAACTTGATCATCCACACTGCACCGGTGCAGGATGGTCCCATTGATTCCTATCATTGGCACATTGAACTGATCCCCAAGCTTACCCGTGTCGCTGGATTTGAATGGGGGAGCGGCTTTTATATCAATCCCACACCTCCAGAAGAATCCGCACGTTATTTGCGCGGCACTCCCTAAATGTGAGTACCGCTGCCGCCCTAAGATACTTCCAGGACTTGAAAAGGACAAGCCGGAGGCATGTCCCACCTAATCGGAACTCAGGCTAAACGCATGGGGTGCGCGACTAAAAGTGGAGACGAACAAGTATTCGATACCGAGCCGTGACCGCGAGGGTAAGCTGTCGCCTCAAAACTCGTCGGCGACGAACAGCGCCTTGGCCTTACCGCAAACATCGCTCCGTTCGCGGTCACGGCTCGGCGGTCGCCATTAGTAGAAAAGATACTTGCGCCACTGATCGTCGGTGTGTCCAAGCATCCTCATTAAGTGTCTGCTGGTGTGCAGACTAAAAGACCGTGGTTGCTTGGCAAGCTTCATTCCTGCTTCTTCCGGAGTGCGGTTGCCTTTGCGGTTATTGCACCCAACGCAACATGCCACCAGATTCTCCCAACTGGAATCACCCTTGCGCGATCGTGGCATCACGTGATCCAGCGTCAATTCTGTGGAGGGCAGGGCACGGTGACAGTATTGGCAGGTATAACGGTCACGCATCAGAATGTTTTTACGGGAAAGCGCTCTGGTCTGTTGTGGAATCCGACGGTATTCCAGCAAGCGAATCACGCTGGGCAAGGGGAGGCTGTTGCGGTGGCCATGCACCATCAAGTAGGAGCTTTCTTCAGCGCGAGCCACGCCCTTCAGAACCAGCACCAACGCGCGCCGCGCTGCGCAAACGTTGATCGGCTCATAGCTGGCATTCAGTACAAGCACCGGTTGGTGCAATCGATCGAGACTGGGCATAAGGCTAAGCAGCTCCCATAGACGTCGTATTTGCTGGTGAGAAACGAAATTCGGCCATAGCGGGCCGCCTGTCTACTCTCGCCAAAGTAAGCAAGGAAACGTGTTTGGCACCAGCCAGCTTCAAGGCTGCGGCGCAAGCACTGGCCGATGCGCCAGTGGTAAAAACATCATCTACCAGCAACACCCGCTGGCCAATAATCTCTTTTTGCTTATTCACGGCAAAAGCCCCGCGCACATTATCACGCCTCTGGGCATTGGTCTTGCCCACTTGCGGAGCCCGGTAGTGCGGACGGCGTAGCGCTTTCACCAGCGGGATGCTCATGTATGCAGCCAGCGGCGTGGCAATCAACTCCGCCTGGTTGAACCCGCGACTGATGCGCCGAAACCAGTGAATGGGCATGGGCACAATACAATCAAAGCGCTGATCCAACGGCAACGCCTTAATCAACAAATTCGATAGCGGCTTGGCCAGTGGTTCAATGCGCTGGTACTTCAGCAAATGAATTAGATCGCGGAGTTTTCCATCGTAGGATCCAAAGCAATAAGCAGCATCAAACGCTGTGAATCCGTGCCGACACATTCCGCACGCCCCTTGTTCATCCAGTGGATGTTCTGAAAGAAATGGAGTTCGGCAAATGGCACAGAAATATTCGGCCACCAGTGCTTGCGGTGCAGCTAAACAAGATGGGCAAACAGGGATTCGGGTAAAGTTTAAGAGCGGTTCACCGCACAAGCGGCAATCATCGGGCAGGACCTGATTTAAAAGTGTGTTGGCAAGGGATGCCAGAAGCTGTTTGGCAGACGAGCTGATTGAGGGCGGGACAGCGCCGTCCAGAGGTTGTGAATGCGACGGTCTCGAATTTGAGAAAGCCCACCTCCGTTTTCTTAATTCTACACTATCGGAAGCCGGAATACTGCGTATACAGTGCTGCCGACGGTTTGCACCCCATACGAAGGCTGATAAGATGTTTCCATGTCTTTCCGCCACTCACTTTTATGTCTGACTCTAGCCAGTCTGTCGTTGACTGCCGCCGATAAAACGGAGAAAGGATTTTCCCCTCTGTTTGACGGTACAACTCTAAAAGGCTGGATTTTAATGAACGGCAAAGGCCCTGGCTACGTTGTTCGCGACGGGACAATCTTATGTCCAACCGACGGTGGGGGCAATTTATTCACCGATAAAGAATATGGCAATTTTGTTCTTCGATTGGAGTTCAAATTCGAGGCTGGTGGAAACAACGGTGTGGGCATTCGCGCCCCACTTGAAGGGGATGCAGCCTATGCCGGAATGGAAATCCAAATTCTGGATCACGACCACGAAAAATACAAAGGATGGCTGAAACCCACCCAACGCCACGGTGCCGTTTACGATTCCATTCCTCCCATCGCCGATGCTTTGAAGCCTGCCGGAGAATGGAATACCGAGGAGATTACCGCCGATGGCCGAAAGGTGCGAGTGATCTTGAATGGCGTCCTGATTACTGATGCCGATCTGGATTCTGTTACCGATCCTGCTATCTTGAAAAAACATCCCGGTCTGGCACGGACCAAAGGCCACATTGGCTGGCTGGGACATGGTTCCAACGTGCAGTTCCGCAACATCCGCATTAAAGAACTTGGAAATTAGAACCTTGAAAAGTAGCCAGAGGATCTTCATCCTCTGGCAATTTTCTTGGAGTTAACTCAATTCGCCTGGCAGGTTAAGGCTAGTTGCTCACCTTGCGTCGTCCAATTAAACCCATTCCAAACAAACCGGAAACCAACATCAGGTAGGTGGTTGGCTCTGGAACCGTGTTGTCGGTGACCGAACCCTGGAAGGTGGTCGAATCTGGCGCACCACCTATGACAGTGGCGCGAATTGCGTAGCCATTGGCGGGCGGTGCGGCGGGGTTAGCAGGGGTCTGCAGTCTGTAGGTGATGCTGGGCGCTCCACTGCTGTACACGATGGATTCCACCTGGTTGGCACAGGAATTTGCGATGAAGCAAATAGAGGCAAAGCCAGTGGAAGACCCGGCGGTGAGCCCCACAGATCCGGTCACGATTCCGGTGAAAGAACCATTGTTCTGAGCATAAGGGTTGGTCTGGTTAACGGTCATCACCAATAGAAGATTGTTCAGGGCAGTGAGTGCCGTATTGGTGGCGCCACTGACGGTTATGTTGCCGTAGTTGGCAGCAGCCGTGGGGGCCGCTGTTACGCTGGTGGACGGCTGACCATTATAGGTAACAGTCAAACCACCCACTGTGGCAACATTTCCAGCAGCAGCGCAACCCGCTAAGCCGTTGCACTGAAATACGCCGCTGGTTGTATAGCCGATTACTGCCGCATTGGCTGAGCCGGCAAGAGTCCCAAGGGCCAGAATGGCAACCGGGGAAATAAGTCCAAGAAAATTACGCATTGAATTCCTCCAGGAATTTACTTGAGAACACTTAGGATTTGGTCCGCTCTCTAATGTGTCCGCAAAGTTAATTTAAGGTTTATTCTTGAGTGCCACAAGCCGTTGGAAGTCCTGTTTTTGGGGAACTAGTACGGATTACAATGTGCTGAAATCGGAGACTGTAGTACTAGGCTTGCAATGGAATCAGTAGTTTGGAGTGAGCTGCAAATGAAAAGGCCGACTCCTTGGAAGAAGTCGGCCAGGAACCCGAGGAGGATTTATTACCTTAGCTGCTGCGACGACGTCCAAACAGGCCAACAGTGAACAACCCGGAAACCATCAACAGGTAGGATGCTGGTTCTGGAATTGTGTTGTCTACGACCGAACCCTGGAATGTGGTGCTTTCAAAGGTTCCGCCAGTGGAATAAGCGCGCAGTGCGTAACCGTTGGAAGGCGGCGGAGCGCTGTTTTGTGGGGTCTGAATGCGATAGGTGACCGAAGGGGAGCCAGCACTGTAAGTAAAGGATTCAATTTGGTTGCCGCAAGCAGTGGAAATAAAGCAAATAGAGGCGAAGCCAGTGGATGATCCATTGGCTGCCAAACCTAAATTTCCTGTAATGATTCCTGTCCATCCGCCGTTAGATTGGCTGAAAGGAGATGTTTGAATCACGCTGATTGCCAGGGTGATGCCGCTGAGGGTGACGTTGTTTGTGGGAACTGGACCGCTGACGCTAATTTCGCCATAGTTAGCTGCGCTAACAGGTGAAGGCGTGACATTGGTCGTCAATTGTCCATTATAAGTGAGCGTTAAGCCACCCAAAAAAGCCTGACTTCCGCTTGTTGTACAGCCAGCAATTCCGTTGCAAGAAAATACGCCTGTGGTTGTGTAAGTTATCAAGGCCGCACTCGCAGTGTCAGCCGAAAATGTTCCAAGGGCAACAATACCCATCGGAAGCAGTAGTTTTGTAATAAGTCTCATAGTCAATTCCATCCCCAAAAAGTTTCCACACCCTAAAATTGCAGTCAGTCGTATTCCTTCACGATCTAAGGTGCTTTGGTCAGACTACAAGAATTGATTAACAAATACAATATGCTTGTACGGTATATGTCTTTTGTAATGAACAGGATAGATGTAATAAGGATACTAGTACTTTCGGGTGTACCACCTTCCCCTTCTCGCGGAAAAGTTGAGTTTCCTTTCCAAGGGCGCTACTCTTCCTTTAGGCTTTTCATATGCTTACCCGTAGATACTTACTACTAGGACTAGCCGGGGCTAACGCCGGTAAAGTAATCGATACCCATACCCACTTCTATGACCCTAGTAGGACTCAGGGAGTACCGTGGCCCCCTTCCACCGACGAACTCCTCTATCGCACCACTCTCCCCGACCAATTCCAGCAACTCACCCGACCCTTCAACGTCCTCGGAACCGTGGTTGTGGAAGCCAGCCCGCTATTTGAAGACAATCAATGGATACTGGACCTGGCTCTCCAAAACCCGATCATTTGCGGATTCATTGGTAGGCTTGATCCTACAAAATCGGAATTCGCCGGGAATCTGGCAACGCTCAGCTCGAATCGATTATTTCGTGGTATTCGGTTAAGTGAAGGCGCAATAAAACAAGGACTTGAGAGTAAACTATTTATTGAAAACATGAAGTTATTAGAGGATCGGGGAATGACTCTGGATGCCATCGGAACCTCGGCTATGTTCCCGCTGGTATTGCGACTTACGGATCGCCTACCAAAGTTGAAAGTCTCGCTCAACCATCTCCCACTGGATGGCGAGTCTGCCGCCTTGGCTGAACTTGGCCGGCGTCCGCACGTGTATGCCAAAGTCTCCGGGCCTTTCCCCAAAACCAGTCAACTGGATCTGCTGTGGCATACTTTTGGAACCAAGCGTCTGCTTTACGGCAGCAACTGGCCGGTGAGCAACAAACAGGCACCATACGCCACTGTTTTCAATACCGTTCGAGACTATTTCCAAACGAAAGGGTCTGCCGCCACGCGCAACTTTTTCTACCGTAATTCCGCCGATTGTTATCAATGGATCAAGCGACGCTGAGGTAAATGGACCATGCAACCGATAGGAATGATAATGCCCCGAATCACTCATTTAATAATCCTCTTCGCAACGCTGCCGGCGTTTTCTCAAAGCGAAGGAGCACTGAAATCATTTTTTGAAGGCAAACAGGTGCGCGTAAAGATTGATATGCCGGCCACCCACAACGGTATCGACATCAACTATCGTGGAACTCCGCCATTGGACTTCAAATCTTATTCCCAGCGTTTAAAAAACTATGGGGCGTCACTGCGCAACGGGGATTCGGTCATGGTTACAGCAATCCGATTGAAGGGTAAGAACATCGAGTTCCAATTGGGTGGCGGTGGCTACGGTACGCTCGGTGACGATACAGGCACGGTGTCGCTCCCAGCCATCAGCAAAAGTCGTCGGGAAACCGATTTGGAACGGGATATACGCGATGAAAAAGATGCTCGTATCCGGGATCGATTGAATCGGGAATTGAGCAGAGTAAGAGATGATCGCCGACGCGATGAGGAGCGTCGCCGGGCTGAGGAAGCTCGGTTGAAAGAGAATAAGCGTCGTGAGATTCAGGAAAAAGCCATGCAGGCAGGCTCCCGTTTCAACCTTTGGTTTCCCAATAATTACTTAAAGGAATCGGTTCCAACTCCGCAGGAAATAAAGGACATGTTGGCTGAATATGTGGACTTCGGATCAGCGCCAATCAGCATGAGTCAACCGCAACCGACTCCCACAACCAATTTGCCGCAACTAAAGCGAGGAATGACGCCAGAGCAAGTTTACGCCATTGTCGGACGTCCGGTAGATTTCCGCGACGCAAGCGAAGGCCAACTTTCTATCCACACTGAGCGCTTCTACACCAAAACGGAAAGCATTGAAGTGGACTTTGTGGAAGGCGTGGTCATCCGCTTCAGAATCGCATCTCGCTAGTTTTTTTAATTCGGGGACGTGCACTCCATTCACTAATTGGAATTGAGTGAATGGGTATCACGTCCCCGTTTTAAATACGACGCAGTTAGGCTATACTGTAATTTACGTCGCTACAGCGTCGCTGCTGCTAGTGTTTGCGTGGAGGTGTGCATGTTCCTGAGTGTTCGGGAATTAGAGATACGCCCGCTGCGCTTCGAGGTTTCCTACCCTGTAGGCGATTTCGTATTTGATCAGCCTGGCAGACCTGGTGGGGTGCTTCAAAGTGAGCCGGTTACCGTAATTGGTACGGGTGAACTGGAAAGTTCCATTGGCGACATTCGAGTACGTGGCCATGTGAAAACCGTTCTGGTAACAGAATGTGTGAAGTGCCTGGAAACAGCGGCCATTCACGTGGATTCCGATTTTGATCTGATGTATTTGCCCGAGGGAACTGAACCTCAGGGGCGTGAAGTGGAGATCAACGATAAAGAAGCTGAGGTCGGATTCTACCAAGGACACGGCCTTGCATTGCGGGGAGTCATTGAAGAGTTGCTGATGCTGGCCGTTCCCATGCGGCCGGTTTGCAAAGAAGATTGCTGCGGGCTTTGTCCAGTCTGCGGAGTCAACCGCAATGAAACAGAATGTAATTGCCAGACCCCCGTCATGGACGCCCGGTGGTCAGGCTTAGATGCTCTTAAAATTAAGTAATACGCAGAAGGAAATAGAATGCCAAATCCCAAACGACGCCACTCCAAACGCCGCACCTCCATGCGCCGCGCGCACGACTTTCTGACCGTCCCCGGTGTTTCCGAGTGCCCCCAGTGCCACGAAACGAAACTACCTCATCGGGCTTGCCCCCATTGTGGATTCTACAAGGGCCGCGAAGTTGTAGAAGTCGAGCAGCAATAGTCTGACATCCCGGAGCCACTTTTGCAGACTATGGTGACAATTGCCGTAGACGCAATGGGCGGAGATCATGCCCCTAAGGCGGAAGTTGAAGGGGCAATCAGAGCCGTGCGCCAATACCCTGTCCAGGTGATCCTGGTTGGCAGGGAAGAAATCATTCGACCCGAACTGGATCATCATCCAGGTTGGAAAAGCCTACCCATCACCGTTGTCCATGCCAGTGAAGTGGTCACAATGGAAGACTCCGCCGGTAAATCACTGCGCAGTAAAAAAGATTCCTCCATTCGAGTTGCCTGCCGTTTGGTGCGCGAAGGCCAAGCCCAAGGCGTGGTTTCTGCTGGCAATACCGGCGCTGTCATGGCCACCGCGAAAATGGTCCAAGGGGTTGTCCCCGGCATTGATCGACCGGCATTAGCAACTGCCTTTCCGACACTTACAGGCAAGCCTGCAGTCATTGTGGATGTTGGTGCCAATGTGGATTGTAGCGCTGAAATGCTGGCCCAGTTCGCCTTGATGGGACATCTGTACTCCAAGCTGATTTTTAAAGAAGAGCGACCGCGGGTCGGCATTCTTTCCATTGGCGAGGAAGAACATAAAGGCAACGAACTCACCCGTACTACCTCGGCATTGCTCAAAACCATGCCCATCAATTTCATCGGGAACGTTGAGGGCCGAGATGTCTATTCAGGCCTTGCCGATGTGATTGTTTGCGATGGCTTCATCGGCAATGTGGCCTTGAAAGTCAGCGAAGGCCTGGTTGAAGTGATCAAGCACATTCTGAAAGAATCGCTGCAATCCACTATTTCCGGTCAGATTGGTGCCGTGCTGTCCAGATCGGCATTCAACAATTTCAAGAAACGTTTGGATTACACTGAATACGGTGGTGCTCCCTTGTTGGGCGTAAAAGGTGTGACGATCATTAGCCATGGTCGGTCGAATGCCAACGCCATGAAAAATGCAATTCGCGTTGCATCGGAATTTGCTAGTGAGCATCTGAATAAGATGCTACAAGACAACTTGGATCAATGGCGTAACGGATTGACGTGAAATTTCTCCGTATTTTTGGCATCATCGGGTTCGTCGCATCGCTTCAGGCACAGCCCCAGAATCCTGTCCAATGGGAACTTAGCCCGCAAGTTGCAAAAGTAGCCCCTGGTTCTGTTGTTACCCTTCATTTAAAAGCCAAGATCGACGCCGGGTGGCACCTCTATTCCATGACCACGCCTAAGGGCGGCGCGCCGGTTACGAAAATCACTGTTGCTGAAAATCCATCGGTTACTTTTCAAAGGTTCTATCAACCCAAACCGGAATCGCGGCTGGATCCAAATTTTGGCGTGAAAACAGAAAGCTATGAGCACGCAGCAGAGTTTCTGATTGAAGCCTTGGTTTCCGCCGATGCCGTTGCTGGTGTGCTGCCGGTGAAGGCTCAACTTCGGTATAGTGCCTGTTCGGAAACACAGTGTCTACCGCAGCGGCGTTCCGCTGAGACGACTTTAACCATTGACTCCAACGCGCCCAAATCAACCGCGATCACGGCACCACCTGAATATCAACTGGTGGACCTGAATGCCAAACCCGCCGAATCTTCAGCCTCGATACCTGCTGCTAAACCGGTTGCCCAACCCCTGGCCCCATTCCTGTGGCTGGCCTTCGGGCTGGGACTTGCATCACTCTTTACGCCTTGCGTCTTCCCGATGATTCCGTTCACAGTAGGCGCTTTCCTGGATCAAAAAGAGGGTGCCTGGAAGCGAGCGGCGGTGTTCTGTCTGGGAATCGTTTTCATGTTTACGGCGCTGGGATTCGGCCTGACTTTACTTCTGGGCCCATTCGGTGTGAAAAATTTGAGCGCCAACCCTTGGGTAAACACTTTCACTGCGCTTATCTTCCTGGCTTTCGGGCTCAGCTTACTGGGAGCCTTTGAGCTTACCTTGCCCTACGCGGTGGTCAATAAAATGAATGCAGCATCGGGTCAAGGCGGCTATGTTGGCGCGTTGCTTGCCGGATTCACATTCACCCTGACTTCGTTTGCATGCGTCGGACCCTTTATGGGAACGTTGCTTGCCGCCAGCGTGCAAGGGGACAAACTGCAACCGGTCTTAGGCATGGCTTCCTTCGCCTTTGGTTTAGCGCTGCCCTTCTTTTTTCTGGCACTGTTCCCTGGCGTGCTTCGCAAAATGCCTCGCAGTGGCGATTGGTTGATGCGCGTGAAAGTTGTGATGGGCTTTATCGTCCTGGCCTGGATGCTAAAGTACCTCAGTAATGTGGATGCGGTTCTGCAATTGGGCCTGTTGCCTCGGGAACGTTTTCTGGCATTCTGGATTGTCCTGTTCGCCCTGCCTGGAACTTACCTGTTGGGTTGGCTTCCTTTGGAAGGCATTGATCGCAACGAAAAAATGGGTGTGGCCCGACTTTGCTTCGGTGCCGCCTTCCTGATTTTTGCAGTCAGCCTGATTCCCGGCATGTACGGCGGACCGTTGGGTGATTTGGATTCCATGGTTCCCGTTGCCACCCAAACGCTGGGTTCCGGCGGCTCTTCCAAATCGGAAGGTGCGCTGCAATTTATCAAAGACGATTACGCTGGGGCTCTAGCGCAAGCCAAACAGCAAAACAAATTACTATTCGTCGAATTCACTGGCTACGCCTGCAGCAACTGCAAATGGATGAAGGCCAATATGTTCCCCCGTCCGCAAATTCAGGCTGCTTTGAGCAAGCTTGTACTGGCCGACCTCTACACCGATGGTGCCGAACCGGTCAACGATCAGAACGCTAAAATGCAGGAGTCCCGATTCCAAACAGTCGCCACTCCTTTGTATGTCATCCTTGATGGCGATGAAAAAGTGATCGCTACATTCGCTGGGTCTACCAAAGATACAGCGGAGTTTCTCAAATTCCTGCAATCGGGCCAGCCCGCACAATAACTGCATAATCAAAATGACAAGCTCTGAAAAAATAGATTCTCATACGAGCAATCGACTGTGGGGCAGGCACTCTTGCCTGCCATCGTTATCTCATTCAAATCTCTATTTCGCAGCACTGCTGCTCCCGCTGACCCTGGTGGCGCAAGAACCCATCCGAGGCTTCTCCCAAAGCGGTGCCAAATCGCAATTGGATTTGGAAGCAAAAGCTGTTGCTGCTATGGACGCCAATCGCATTGGATCTCATATAAAAATGATGTCGGCCAAGCCCCACGCCGCCGGCTCCCCGGCATCGAAGCAAGTGGCCGAGTATGCACTGGAACAGTTCCGCAAATGGGGTCTGGACTCGAGGATTGAAACCTTTGAAGCCCTGCTGCCATACCCCCTGGAACGATCCCTGGAAATGATTTCGCCGGTTCACTATAAAGCCAAATTGACTGAACCCGTGATCAAGTCCGACCCTAACTCCAGCGACGCTCACCAACTTCCCACCTTCAACGCCTACTCCGCATCGGGAGACGTTACCGCCCAAGTGGTTTACGTCAACTACGGTGTTCCCGAAGATTACGAGTATTTGAAAAAGATGGGAATTGATGTCCGCGGGAAAATTGTTCTGGCACGTTATGGAAAAAGTTGGCGGGGCACAAAGCCGAAAGTGGCTGCGGAAAACGGTGCCGCCGCCTGCTTGATTTATTCCGATCCCAAGGACGACGGTTACTGGCATGGTGACGTCTATCCCAACGGTCCGTTTCGACCTTCGCAAGGTGTGCAGCGAGGCAGTGTAATGGATATGCCCCTTTACGTGGGCGATCCGCTAACCCCTGGTTGGGCATCGGAACCGGGCGGCAGGAAACTGGCCATTAGCGAGGCGAAATCGCTGATGAAAATCCCGGTGATGCCCATCAGTTACGGCGACGCTCGCCCGATTCTGGAAAAATTAGGCGGTCCTACTGCTCCTGACGATTGGCGCGGTGCTTTGCCCTTCACTTACCACATTGGTGCAGGACCGGCTACTGTTCATTTGAAGCTGAAACTCGATAGCGGGATTCGACCCGTGCACAATGTGGTGGGAATGATTGTTGGACAGAATCCGGATCAGTGGGTGATCTACGGCAATCATCACGATGCCTGGGTGAACGGTGCGCACGACCCAATCAGCGGTGCAGCAGTGGTTCTGGAAACCGCCTTCGCCTTAAACAATCTTCGCAAGACCGGCTGGAAGCCCAAACGGACGATAGTTTTCACACTGTGGGATGCCGAGGAATTTGGGCTGATCGGTTCTACAGAATGGGTAGAAAAACATCTGGCGGAATTGAAAAACAAGGCTGTTGTTTATGTGAATTCCGATACCAACGGGCGGGGTTCGTTGGGCAGTGCGGGTTCGTGGTCGCTGGAACAGTTCATGGAACAAGTGGCCCGCGATGTGAAAGATCCCGATTCAGGGAAGAATCTTTTGGACGCGCCGCGTCGCGCCACTACTGATAAACAGAAAGGATTTCACTTGGAAGCGCTGGGGGCTGGTTCGGACTATGTGGCGTTTTATCATCATGCGGGAGTAGCCAGTTTGAACCTCGGCTTCGCTGGCACAGATTCCGGTGGAGTCTATCATTCCATCTACGATACCTATGCCTGGTACACCCGCTTTGGTGACAACAAATTTGTTTACGGCAAGGCACTGGCCGAAGTGATGTCGCGAACCATTTTGCGTATGGCTGAAGCGCAGGTTTTACCATTTGAGTTCGGCAGGCTGGCTACAGCAATTCGGTTGCAGGTAGAAGATATTGAAAAGATCAATGCCAAGGGTAACCAGAAAATGGATTGGCAGACGGTTAAGGCTGAGCTGGCGCGCCTGGAATTGTTAGCCAAACAATTTGAGTCACAAATGATTCGGCTGACTGCTGGAAATGGAAACGGTCATCCGGCGCTGTTGGTTGCAAATGCCTCGCTAGCCAAAGCCGAGCAGGCCTTGCTGATCGATAAAGGCTTGCCTGACAGACCCTGGTACAAACAAGCATTGTCGGCACCGGGGATGTATACCGGATACGGGGCGAAAACGCTTCCAGGAATTCGGGAAGCCGCCGATCGCAACCGCTGGGACGATGCCAATGAGCAAGCCAAAGTCCTGGGAAACGTGTTGAAGAAGTTCAATGGCGTACTGGAAGAAGTGATCAGCCAATTCGACCGAGTGCGCCCTTAAGACTGTCCGCAGATGACGCAGATGAAGGCAGATAAAAACTAAAACGGCTATGTTGTTGGTGTTATCTGCGCTAATCTGCGTCATCTGCGGATAATCGTCCTTGCAAGCTGTTATAGCTTTCTTCAGCCAATGTTTGCAGTTCTTTATCTGCGGTAATTTGCCACTCTTTCCGAGCTTTGGTCTGTAGCGTTTCGAGCAGTTCTACCCGTTGCGTGGCTTCTCGTATCTGACTTTTTGCCGCCGTGATTCGCTGGAATAGTTCCGCTTCACGGGCCAGGATTCGAATTTTCTCTTTCTTCAGAAACGCTGACCGGCTATCGATCTCCACAAGCTCTGGACCAGTAATATATCCGAAATTAGACAGCGCTTCTGGCCGCTCCCGGGCTGCCATGCCGATATCGTTGAGTTGCCTTTGACAGTCACCCAGTTCTGCGGTTATGCGGAACAGTTTCATCTCTTCCACCTCGGCCTGCATCTTGCGGATGCGCAATGCAGATGCAAGTGGGAAGAGGAAACGTTTCATTTGATTTGCGCGGCCAATTGGGTCAGTTGTTGCAGGGTGTCTTCCAGCCCGTTGTTGGCATGGGAATCCTGCCGTAGGAAATTTTCCAGATTTGGTTTCACGCGGATCGCCGAATCAAGGTCGGGGTCGGACCCGGAAACATAGGCTCCGAGTCGAATCAGATCGGCAGAGCGATGGTACGAGGCCAGGACCCCTCTAATTTTGCGGGCCGCTTCTTTCTGCTCAGGCGTTGAAATTTGGTTGGCCAAGCGACTCACCGATTGCAACACATCGATTGCCGGATAGTGGCCAGCGGCACCCATTTCCCTGGACAGGATAATGTGCCCGTCGACAATTCCGCGCACCGCATCGCAGATGGGTTCATTGAAGTCATCTCCTTCCACCAGGACTGTGAAATAGCCAGTGATGGACCCGGTCTTGAAATTTCCCGCTCGTTCCAGAATTTTGGGAAGCAGGTTGAATACCGATGGCGTGTAGCCTTTCTGGCTGGGAGGTTCTCCGGCAGCCAAGCCGATTTCCCGTTGGGCCATGGCCAGTCGTGTCACTGAATCCATAAACAACAGCACCTTGGCCCCTTGATCACGGAAGTATTCGGCAACTGCAAGTGCCACAAAAGCTGCTCGAATGCGCAACGGGGCAGGACGATCACTGGTCGATACCACCAGCACGGAACGCTTCATCCCTTCGGGACCCAACTCGCGCTCAATGAATCCACGAACCTCGCGGTTGCGTTCACCGATCATGGCGATCACACTGACATCGGCTGAATTTTGGCGACAAATGGCTCCCATCAGGGTGCTTTTGCCGACGCCGCTGCCGCCGAAAATGCCGATTCTTTGCCCTTCGCCGCAAGGCAACATACTGTCGATTACTTTGATCCCGGTGGCTATCGGATTGGTGATATCCACCCGTTCCAGGGGACCCGGAGGTGCGCCGAACATGGGGTAATGCGCCTCCGGGACAAACGGATCGAGCCCATCCATAGGTCGGCCAAAGCCATCCAGTACCCGCCCTAGCATCGCGCGGGCCACTGGGACGCTCGCTTCGCCAGTACGAGCCACTACTCGATCACCCAGGTGTAACCCTCCAGTTTCTTCTAGCGGCATGGAGAGGACTTTTCCTTTGCGGAAACCTACCACCTGCGTGCGGATCGATTGCCCCGATTTCGTGCGGATTTCGCAAAAATCCCCGACACCAGCAGCCGGACCGTCGGATTCGACGAGAAGACCAACCATTTCCGTCACAGACCCCGTGGAAAGGTGAGCTGGGGCTTTTTCGAGGATTTCGAGATAAGGAGCCATGCTCCAGCGTTCGGACTGGTTGAGTAATAATTGGGTCATTTCCCCTCCAGACGGTCGGCAAACCCGCGTTCGATTTCTTGCAACTGAGTGCCGACGCCAGCGTCCAGTTCGC
>JAYWBH010000097.1:0-7566 GCA_043781815.1 Bryobacterales bacterium
GGTTTTCCCAATAGCGCCGCCTCGCGGGCCGCCGCCACGGTCCCCGATGTGAAAATATCGGCCCCCAGATTGCCACCACGATTAATGCCCGATAGCACCCAATCCACATCCGGCAACAGTGAAGTCAATGCCACTCGAACGCAATCCGCCGGTGTGCCGGAAAGATGGAACTGTTGCGCACCAGTCTCCACTAAGTGCAAGGCCACATCGGTGGTCACACGGTGCCCTGCATAGGAATGCGGATCGCGAGGTGCCACCACGAAAACGTCGCCCACATGCACGGCCAGCGATTTCAACGCATCCAATCCGGGTGCATCCCAACCATCGTCATTCGTGATCAGCAACCGCAAACCAGCCATTAAACGTAAATCCCCGGAGCCTCATGGCCCATCGCCTGCACATACTCCACATAGGATCCCGGATAAATTCGCGGATTACGATCCGTTCCGCTTTCCCCACCTAGTTCCAATACCCGCGATCCCAGGCCGCGCAGAAACATGCGGTCGTGCGAGACAAAAATCATGGTCCCTTCAAAGTTCTTCAACTTCTCCACCAGCATTTCTTTCGTAGCCAGATCCAAGTGATTGGTGGGCTCATCGAGAACCAGAAAATTTGGCGGATTAAATAGCATTCGGGCCATCGCTAGCCGTGACTTCTCACCGCCAGACAAGGACCGAATCTTTTTCTCCACATCCTCTCCGGAAAACTGAAAGGCTCCGGCTAGCGATCGCAAAGAACCAACGGTATCCTGCGGAAAATCCCGTTGCAGTTGCTCGTCCACCGTTAGCTCAGGGTCCAAAACATCCAACGATTGCTGGGCAAAGTAGCCCATATTCAAACTGGCACCCAAACGCACACTGCCTGAATCGGGCTCGCTTGCTCCGGCAATCATCTTGAGCAGCGTGCTCTTGCCCGCACCGTTGCGACCCATTACCGCCCAACGTTCTCCCCTGCGGATAATCAGATTAAAACCCTGATAAATTACCCGATGCCCATAACTTTTGTGCAGATCTTCCATAATGGCCACTTGATCGCCAGAGCGCGGTGGCACTCGGAAATCGAATCGTACGATTTGCCGCTTTTTCGGTAACTCGATTTTGTCGATTTTATCTAGCGCCTTAATGCGGCTCTGCACCTGCGCAGCTTTGGCCGCATGCGTTTTAAAGCGTTCAATAAAGCGCTGCTCTTTGGCCAGCATGGTCTGTTGACGGGCGAAGGCTGCTTGCTGATTGGACTCGCGAATGGCCCGTTCCCGTTCATAGAAATCGTAGTTACCCGAGTAAGTGACAATTTCCCCAGCATCAATATCGGCGATCTTCGTAACAATGCGGTTCATAAATTCGCGATCATGCGAAGTCATCAACAACGCCCCAGGGTACGATTTCAGAAATCCTTCCAGCCAAATAATAGATTCCAGATCCAAGTGATTGGTAGGTTCGTCCATCAGCAGCGCGTCCGGCCGACCAAGTAAGACACGGGCCAGCGCCACACGCATTTTCCAGCCGCCGGAAAGAGCTCCCACATCGCCGTCAATCTGATCGTCCTGAAAGCCCAGGCCATGCAGAACTTCGCGGGCATTCGCTTCCAGCGTGTATCCGCCTAAATGCTCGTACTCTTCCTGCACTTCGCCGAACCGGGTCAGGATTTTGTCCATCTCATTGGCTCGTGCCGGGTCTTCCAAGGCTTGCTGTAAATGCTCCAACTCATGGTGAAGGTCGCCTGCCCGGCCACTGCCTGCAATCGCTTCGTCAATCACAGAACGGCCCGACATTTCCTCCACATCCTGGCGAAAGTAGCCAACCGTCAATTTCTTGGGGACAGAAACATCACCATCATCCGGCGATTCCTCACCGGTCACCATACGGAAAAGAGTCGTCTTGCCAGCACCGTTGGGGCCCACCAGACCCACTTTTTCACCGGGGTTCAATTGAAAGGAGGCATCAACGAAGATGAGCTGCTTGCCATACTGCTTGTTGATGTTTGAGAAAGATATCATCCACTTCCAAACTAGCAGAATATGGAGGGTTGCGGCCCGAATGGCTCATTTTGCTGGAGGGAAGCTATATTTGCGGAGTGAATGGATTTAGCGTGATGACGGAAAATTGCTCAAAATCGGCTATATTGCGAGTCACCAC
The DNA here is from genome assembly GCA_043781815.1 of Bryobacterales bacterium. Taxonomy (GTDB): domain Bacteria; phylum Acidobacteriota; class Terriglobia; order Bryobacterales; family Bryobacteraceae; genus JANXSF01. The sequence continues at coordinate 2,136 of JAYWBH010000097.1, forward strand.
AATCAGCCGGTGCACCTTGGCCGTGGCGGCAATCATCGCGTCCATGGCCAAAGTACCCGATTTGCCGTGCATTAGCAGCGCCCATTGGCGGAAGGTGGCGGCATCCATGGGGAGTACTGGGTAATATTCCACCATTTTTGCCAGCCAAGCTTCAATTTCCGCTGCTTTTTCAGGATTCTGAGCTCTGGTATGCTCCACTCCTACCTGAATTTCCCCTATACTGACAGCGGAAAGCACTAGTTCATCCTCATTGCGGGAAGCAAGAAATTCAAGAACGCCCCCATGCGGACGGTTTTTCCGGGTCTCAGAAATGACGTTCGTATCCAGTAAAAACATTCTTAATCGAATTCCACAGGAGGTCGTAAAGAGTATTCGTTTCTTGGTTTTAGAGGAATGTCGAATTTTGGTGTGGGGGCCAGCAGCCACTGCTTCAAGGTGGGCCGTGAAGCCGCTTTCAGCTTCCGATACTCTTCCACAGTAACCAGAACAGCGGTCTCTTCACCATGATAAGTAACCGTTTGTGGGCCTTCTTCAACGGTTGCTTTCAGGAATTCGCTAAATTTCGCTTTTGCTAGTTGCACAGCCCAGGATGGCATATCATCATCTCCCAAACTAGTTATAACACTAGTTACCAAAAATCGCAAGCACCAAATTTCACCCAGCGTTAACAATTTCCTTTTCGCATTCGCTTGACACAGCCTCTTCCTCCATACCCTAATATGATTGAGGACTTTTTCCATGTCTGATAACAACGTCTCCCGCCGCCACTTCTTTTACGGGGCACTCCTGGCTGGCCCTATCCCCGCTGCCGGATTCGGTTCCGTTCCATCGCTCCGCGCCCTGGGCTACAAGCCTTTCTACGACAAGTTGAACGTCGCCGCCATCGGTTGTGGCGGACAGGGCGGGGTGGACTTAAACGACGCCGCCCGTACCGAAAATATTGTGGCCATGTGCGATGTGGATGAAGCCCGTGCCGGTGCCAACTTTCAGAAATATCCCAAAGTTCCCAAGTACAAAGATTTCCGTACAATGCTTGATAAAGAAGGCAAGAACATTGACGCTTGCACCATCGGCATTCCCGATTTCATGCACGCAACTGTGGCCCTTGCCTGTATGCAGCGCGGCAAACACGTCTATTGTGAAAAGCCTTTGACCCGCACCCCGTGGGAAGCTCGCCTCTTAATGGATGCCGCAGCCAAATATAAAGTAGCCACGCAGATGGGCAATCAGGGATTTTCGCACGAAGCCAATCGCGTAGCTGCTGAAATTGTCTGGTCTGGCGAAATTGGAGACGTCACCGAAGCGCACATTTCCGTCACCCCAGGAACCCATCCCACAGGCATGCCCGATCTGCCTTCCAGGGAAGATGTGCCCAGCACCATCGATTGGAATTTGTGGTTAGGCGGAGCTTCCCCCAGGCCCTTCAGCAGTTACTACATCCCCTATAACTGGCGTGGATTTCTGGATTTCGGCACTGGCCAAATCGGCAATTGGGCCACCCATACCGCAGGTCCAATTCACGTCGCACTGCAATTGGGCGCACCTACCAGCGTGGAATGTATCAGTGTGGAAGGGCTCAGCAGCGTCACGTTTCCCACCCAAGCGGTGGTCCGTTTAGACTTTCCTGCTCGTGGCAAAATGCCCGCAGTGAAGGTTTTCTATCACGATGGGCCACGTTCTGACGATCCAAAGGCGTACCGCATCCCCGGTATGGAAAATGAAACAATTTTGCCTCCCGTCAATAACCTGGTTGCCAGGGGACGCGGTTCGGCATCGACTGGCGGAAACTTTCAAGGACCACCCCCTGGGATGGCCCGCAAAGGCGGCCCCCCAAGTGGAGCACCCCAAGGTCCGGGCGGTCCGGGAGTCAAGGTATTCGGATCTCGTGGTCCGGCAGCGCAGCCCGGAATCTTAAGCGGCAATGGCTCCGTATTCATTGGCACCAAAGGCATTTTATCAACGTCTTCTCGTGGTGAAGGGGTGCACTTGCTGCCCGAATCGCGCTGGAAAGATTACACGCTGCCACCCCAGTTACTAACTCGATCCCCAGGCCACATGTTGGATTGGGTACGTGCCTGCAAGGGAGGCGAATCGTCTTGTTCCGACTTCGCCATCACCGCCCCATTTGCCGAATGGCTAGCGCTGACGGCTATCGCACTGCATGTTCCCGGCAAACTGGATTGGGACGCGAAGAACCTGCGTTTCACCAATAGTGCAGAAGCGAATAAGTGGGTTAAACCAGTGTTTCGCAAAGGCTGGGAGTTGAAACTGTAGTGCCATAGGGTCAGAAACCCGAGAGACCTATCGTAGCGCTGCGTATTCTTTTTTGGCTTTAACATTAATTCCGAAGTTAGTGGGATAGGCCTCCGGGCCTGTCCTGTCCTACATCTGAATGCTGCCGCCTTTATGACATTTTCGAGGGCCTGAAAAGGACAGGAAAGGATACCCAATGCCACTTAGTTTTCCCTCATCCCTGTAGAATCTCCAACCATCGTTGGGATAACCTGTGGCCGCGGATGGACGCCGATGCACGCTGATAACACAATTGCGGGAAAACTAAGTGGCATTGGGCAAGGATGCCTGTCCTACTTAACTCTCAACTTCGGAATTCAGGTTCAACGCCCCAGCCCAATTCGCCGGGCAGTTGCCGACGATCTTCCTTGAAACGCTCTATAAAAACTTCTTTAATTGTGCCGGTGGCCATAGCCACTTTGTTACGATCCAATTCTTCCCGAAAGTTTTGGCGACGTTCAGGGCGTTTCGCTTCGTTCTCTTTTTTCTTTTGAGCTTCCTTGGTTCTATCTGCTTCGGTAGCGAACCGCTCTTTAACAGCTACGAAAGTGAAATATCCGAAGGTTGAAACCATGGGCAGCAGCGCGAATCCAAACGCCCAGATAAGGATGGTCTTTTGTGCGCTTTTGCGGAACAAAAACAATAAAAATCCGAGGGATGCATAGACATGCAAAACATCGCCCCACCAAAAGCAGGTGAAGTGGATTAATCCGATACCCAGAAGAATCGCCAGGCGACGCAGGTATACTTTGGTGAAGTCTTTGGAGCCCTTTTCAGCGGTAGAGTCGAGGATGGACGCGGGTGCTGACGCTACGTTGCCGCCGCCCCGTTTCCCATCCCCGCTCATCAAACCGGACGTGCCGATTTCCGGCATCCGGCTTTCCGACTGGCTTCGTCGCAGACTCACGAACGGGCAACAGGTAACGGACCACGCAGCCGGAATACACCCAACTCGCCGTAGATCCGCTTCATGGAAAACTCACGGGTGCCTTGCGAATGCACCTTGTGCCGCCTCCTCAGAAAATGCCTTACACTATCTTCCACATGCGCATCGAGCACCTCATATGCCCGTGATGGACTCCCCAGTCCAAAGTATGCTTTCCAACCTTTCAGTTTCTGATTCAGTTGATCGCACACTTCTTCCCATGGAGCCACATTGCTGGGCCTTAAATGGTTGACTGGGGGCAAGGACAATGATCGCGGCACTCCGCAAGGTGGCCCGATGACTCCCTGAACGCAAAAGATAACCTGCCTTAGGCGGCCCCCCAATCATACCCGAACCCGCCGGATTGATTCCTCTCGATCCAGAACCGGAGGAGCCCGATGAGGTGATCGGCAACGAATGGCGGATGGTGATTGTATCGTTGCCAACAAGGATTTCCTTGACTAACAGGCGGAGGACTTGCTGACGCTGGGCGACATCGAGTGTCTCTGCCCGTGTCCGCAACTTGCCGCGAAACACCGCCAGCGTTTCGGCTAACTGCAGATATCGTGCATCGTCAACAGCGGCCATTTCCAGTGAATGCAGTTCAGCTTCCACGGCATGAATTTGCTTATTCAACTCGGGCACGCGCTGTCTCAACTGCGGCAAACTCACCAATGATTCCTGATACGCGCTGATGAGCCTCTCGCTGTTCTTTTCCAGCCGGGCTTGTTCGCGCCGCAACTCTTCCTCGCGTTTGCGCAATGGATTGGCTTCCTGAGCAGCTTTCCGGCGGCGGGCAATCTCGTCTTGGATCAACGATGGATCATCCAATAACCGGATGATTTCATCCCACACCATTTTATCCAGGCTATCCTGCCGCACTGGCCGGTTTGTGCATACAGGCCCTTTCAGCCGACGATATCCATCGGAACCAATGCACCGGTAGTAGTAGAGCTTTTGCTTCGAGGTTCGTGCCGATGAGCGATACAATGCATACCCACATTGCTGGCATACCAACATGCCTTGCAGCAATGTCGGCTCAACCGTCCTGCGCGGCGAATGGTGTGCATTTTTCAACAGTTGTTCTTGGGCCAGGGCGAAGACTTCTTCGCTCACCAAAGCTGGCACGGGAACTTCAATCCACTCTTGCCGTGGCCGCTCATGGTTGGCGCTGTCCCGGCTGGCGGTGCCGTTGCGTTGCCGTAGAGGCCGGGTGATTCGCTGTCGTGGCCGCAACTCCGTTTTCCCATAACAAGCCTTGCCACAATAGGCTGGATTACGCAGCATTCCCCACACAGTGGACCGCTCCCATCTCGTGGTTTTGGTTCGCGTCGGAATGTGCTGTTCGTTTAGTAGACGGGCAATCGCGTTAATGCTCAGCCGCTGCTGCGTGTACGTTTCAAACACCATTCGCACAACCTTTGCTTCGGTTTCGATCACTTCGTAATATGCCGATGCACTCTCGGTCTTGCGAACATAGCGATATCCGTAAGGGGCTCCGGAAAGCACGTTGATCATCCCTTGTTGCGCCTTGTGCCGTTTTCCCCGGCGGCAACGCTCGGCTATCTGAGCGCGTTCATATTCAGCGATCATGCCTTGGAATTGCACAACCAGTTGATCCTCCGGCGTTGCTCCAGCAGGGGCCTTTAAGTAAATCAGTTCCACGCCACAACGGGATAACTCCTCGGCGAGAAGAACTTGGTAGGCATACTTCCGGCTCAACCGGTCTGGCGAGTAGATCAGCACGGCGCCACAGGTTATCCCAACGATGGTTGGAGATTCTACAGGGATGAGGGAAAACTAAGTGGCATTGAGCATCCTTTCCTGTCCTTTTCAGGCCCTCGAAAATGTCATAAAGCGGCAGCATTCAGATGTAGGATAGGACAGGCCGGAGGCCTATCCCACTCACTTTGGAATTCAGGTTAAAAACTTATCGCCGCATCAGCCACACTTCAGCCACCTGGCAACCGCGTCCAGACCCACCGCCACCGGGCTCCCTGGTGAAACTCAACTCCAACACGCCGCCTGCTGTTGCTTCCATTGGAATTTCAAATTCTACAGGCTTAAATTCCTTGGCGATGTAGGTGTGAATTTCGTACTTACCATTGGCCACCAAACGTATTTTTGCTTTGGGCATATCGCCACCGTAAGTTACTTTGATTTTGTAAGTAGCCTGCGGATCAAGGCCGGTGTATCGCATTCGAAGCGGTGCAT